>JARHZF010000184.1 GCA_029258325.1 Anaerobiospirillum sp.
TGGCGACAATAGTGCTGTAGACCCACCTGTTCCCATACCGAACACAGAAGTGAAATGCAGTAACGTCGATGGTAGTGCAACGTACGATTGTGCGAGAGTAGATCATCGCCAGGCTAATGAATAATAAGCTGATATGGCTCAGTTGGTAGAGCGCACCCTTGGTAAGGGTGAGGTCCCGAGTTCGATTCTCGGTATCAGCACCATCTAATAAATTCCTTATAAAGCAAAAATGAACTTCTAATGAAAATTAGAAGTTTTTTTGTTTTTGCTATCTAAAAAATCTTACTTATGTATATTCCTTAGTATTAGTAAGTAAATATCTAGAATAGACCATATCTATAAATCCTATCTATAATATAAAAAAGTTACAATATATAAAGTAAATATTACTTATAATATAAGAGTCTTGATAAAATTAAGGTAAAATAAAGAGCAATGCCTTAAAATAAATGACTATTTATTTTTTTATTCTAAAATACTTTTCTAAAGATTTTTATTCAATTAAGAAATTTGGCTTAAGAATAAATAAGCTCAATTTCTGTTACTTTATACACAATATTTATGTAGTTTATAACTCAATGTTATAATATAAATAAATGATGGTATGGTTAGAGGTAATTATGAAGCAAAGAAGTAAAGCTCAATTTTTGAAAGAGAAAAAACAAAGAGCAGATATTCTTGACAATTATAGAGCTTGTTTAGAACTTGATGCTAATGATGCTTATAATTCTTTGTATATAAAACTCTATGACTCTTTTATTAATTTTCAAATAGATTATGAAGAGTTTAGACATCAGACTTTTGACTTAATACAATCAACATATAAAGATCTTGATAGAAAAGAAGCTTCTAATACTACTTTATGCATATCTAAAGATGATATATTAAAATTAGTTGTAGAACCTAAGAAAGAAGAGATTAAAAAGGAAATAGTAAGACCATCTTTAGCTATATCTAATAATGTAACTAAAGATACTGATACTCTTATTATTACTAATACAGATATACATAAAAAATTACCAAATACAGATTTACAATCTGAGGCTTCTTATAAAGATTCTACTTATGTTAAAGCTAATGCAAATACAATTTTAAAGAGTAATGATGTATTAGAGGCAAATGATGATTTTAAAGCTAATGATACAACATTAGTTAGATCAAGAAATACTACAACTAATTTATTTGCTAAAGCTCAAAATGATGAATTTGATTTTAAAGTAGAAGTGAAAGAAGATGAAAATGAAAATATAAAAATGCCTTCATTATCATCACATAAACAAGAAGCTGAAGTTAAATTTAAAAATAATATAGATATGACTATTACCTCTACAGATAGTGAAGATGATAATGTATTTTCTATTCCATCTTTAAATGATGATTATTCAGATGATGCTCTTAATGCAACTTATAATAATGAAGATATTTTAAGTGAAGATGAAGTTGTTATTACAACTATAAATGCAAGTAAGAAATATCAAAAAGATAATAATATTGAAAAACTAGATAGAGTTATTACCCTTGATACTTCTGTAAAAGCAAAAACAGAAAAACATCAAAATAAATTATTTACAGAAGATAATTTAAATAAAGGTTATAATCAAGGTGCTCAAGAAACTGAATTTAGTTATAGTGGTGTTGTTTATCTTTCAAATAAGGTTGAGGGAAAAAAATAAATGAATATGTTTGTTGAATCATATCTTGATTCTATTGAGGTATTACGTTACACAAACTTAAGGGATGTCGAATTTAATTTTTCTCCAATGCCTGATGTTATTGATAGAGACTATATTAAAGAGATAAATAAATATATTTTTCAGGATTTAAATAAGTTAAATATTGCTTATAAAGCAGGTGAATTTAGATCTGAAAATGAAGAGTTATCATCTTTAAATATAAAGGTTTTTAAATTATCTGATAATAGTGAACTTTATGCTGTTAGATCTCTTATGAATGAAGCTTCACTTGAAAAATTGGATTCTTTATTAAAAAATATTGATATACAAAAGCTATCAAGCCTAACCTTAGCTGATTTTACTAAAGAGATTTGTAATATTTATATAAATTTAGATTATTTAGGTTTATATGAAGATGGTAATAGTAGAACAATAAGAGCTTTTTTATCTCGTATTGCTATTGCCTGTGGTTATAAGATAAATTTTGCAAAAATTTCTTTTAGTCAGAAATTACGTGATGCTTTGTATATGGCTCGTTGTAAAGATACTAATAAACTTGCTATATCTGATAAGGATTTAAATTTTCATAAAGAAACCATCTTTAAGATAAATAGAATCTTAGATGAAAAGGATTCTTTATTAGAGCTTTTTAATAAAGAAAAATTAATAATTCCGATTTATGCTCTTGAATTTAAAGATGAAATTCAATATGTATTTAATGTTACAGAAGATAGTGCTCATCTTTTCCCAACTAATTTAGCAAATTCAATGCAAAGCTTATCTATGCGTTTTCCTATTTTAAAGGAAAGTAATAATTTACTTATTTCTTTATGTAATGAAGTTTATAACTCTGCTGATAATAGTATTGAGGCATATAGAGATACAGCTTCTTTATTACCAAGCTTTAATAGATATTTATCTATGGGTATTACTAATATTACTCGCAATATGATTTTACAAAAACAATAAAGATCTATGTAAGCTCTTTAATTAAAAAAGAGCTTATATAGAGTAAATGTATAAATTTTGATATATTTATAGAAATACTCCATAAGACCATCCTAAGAAAGCCAATTAGTTAAGGTAGATGTATCAATAGCAAAGTTTTTTCTGTTTCTTAAGTGTATTTTGTTAGGGTGTGCTCGTAAAAAATTTTCTAAATATATTTCACAAGTGTGTAAATGTAATTTTGTATTTTATATTTAGAAGATGAGATATTTTGATGAAATTTAGATTAAAATCAAATAATTATCTTTATAAGATACATTAAAAATACTATTTTTTAGTTATTAAAAATAAAAATACCCCCATTATATATGGGAGTAAAGTACATTTCTATGAAGAAAATTATTTTCGCATAAGAAAGAACTATGTTGTTTTAAGTAATAACATAACAAGAACGACTAAATACTCTTTTTTTAAATATCATGTTATATACTTAAAAAAGCATTGTAGTAAACTCTAACTTATACTAGTATATTGTGTAAATAATGTAAGTCTCTCCATTTTTTATATTAATAATAGATACTTATTTTATATATTTTATAAAAACTATAATTTTATTATATTTATATTTTTGAAATTATATTTAATAAAATATATTAATTAATTAAGTATAATAAAGTTATATATATAAGTGTTAATTTTTCTGATAATTTATTTTTATTTATTTTAAAATCAAATATATAGATATCAAAAAAAATATTTAAATTTTTTCTTTGAAAGTCCATAGAAAAAGTCCTTATTAATAAATAAAATCACAAATACTAAGACATTTTTAATTAATAAATACTATTTAATAAATATAATCCCCATAAATAAGCTTATTTTTTAAAATTAAAAAATAAAAAAACTTTTTATATCAAATTACTATTTTTTATAAATTAATTGCTATAAATAAAAACATTGTGTAAATTACCTAATGCTAACTTTTGTTAGCTATAACTAACTTTTGGGTAGTGTTTTTATGTTTATACAAAATAGAAGCTCTTTTATATTACTAGCTCTTACTTTTATATTGTCTTTTTATTCCATATTTGTAGGTGCTATTTCTATATCTTTAGATGATATTTTATCTTTAGATGCAGATGCATTAGAGCTTTTATTTTTATCAAGATTTCCAAGACTTATAGCATGTCTCCTATCTGGTATGTCATTAGCTGTTGCAGGTTTAATAATGCAATCTATTTGCATGAATAAATTTGTATCTCCATCTACTGCAGCTACTTTATCATCAGCTCAATTTGGTATTCTTATAGCTCTTTTATGTTTTGAAAATACAAGCTTATTAGAAAGATCTATTTTTACTTTTGCTTTTTCTATGTTAGGTACTTTCTTATTTGTAAGCTTTATTTTAAAAACTAAGTTTAAAGATATTATTATTGTTCCTTTAATTGGTGTTATGTTCTCAAACATAATAGGTGGTATTACTACATTTATAGCTTTTGATAATAATATGTCACAAGCTATATCTTCTTATATAGTAGGACATTTCTCATTAGTTATTAAAGGTAACTATGAAATAGTTTATCTAAATTTACCACTTTTAATTCTAGCTTTACTTTTTGCCTCTAAATTTAATATAGCAAGTCTTGGTGCAAATTTTTGTAAAAATCTAGGTCTTAATTATAAGTTTATATTATTTATAGGTTTGACTTTAGCATCAGCACTTTGTGCCTCAATTGTAGTAACTGTAGGTACTATTCCTTATGTAGGTCTTATAATTCCAAATTTAGTAGCTATATTTAAAGGTGATAATCTAAAAAATTCTTTAGTGGATACAGCTTTACTTGGTGGTATTTTTGTTCTTCTTTGTGACATTATTTCAAGAACTATTGTATACCCTTATGAAATTGCTATAAATATTATAGTAGGTGTACTAGGATCTCTTATTTTTATCCTTTTAATCTTCTATAAGCTTAGAGATAAAAAATATGAAGATATGCCTTTATCTTTAAAACTTAAAAATCTATTTAAGATAAATATTAATAAAAATAATCTTCCTTTAGATAAAGAGGGTGCATAAATGTATATTAGATTATCTATATTAATGTTTATTGCACTAGCATCTTTAGGTCTTTATTTAGGAACTAATTTTAATTTAAAGTACTTTGACTATGTAATGTCAATTCGTTTACCAAAAATTAGTGCTATTGTCATATCTAGTTTATGTATAGCATTTAGTTCTCTTGTTTTTCAGACCTTAGTTAATAATTTAATAGTAACTCCATCCTTACTTGGTATGAATGCACTTTATCTTCTAATTCATACAAGTGTAGTATTCTTTTTAGGAGTTAACTCTTCTTTTGTTTATAATCAAATTAATGCTTTTATATTAGATCTTGCTTTAATGCTTACTATATCTTTTATAGTATATGGATATATCTTTAAAAAAACTAAGAGCAATATTTTATATATATTACTTATAGGTTCTGTTTTATCCACATTTTTCTTATCACTACAAATGTCAATGATAAGAGCTATGGATCCAAATGATTATGATGTGCTTTTAAAAAAATTAGTAGCATCTTTTTCAAATATAAATGAAGATTTACTTCTAATATCCGCAAGTTTAGTAGTATTTTTACTTATTCTTTTTAAAGATGATTTAAAAGATTTAAATGTTATTGCTCTTGGTCGTGATAGAGCAATAAATTTAGGTATTAATTACAATAAAAGAATATCTAGACTTTTAATCTTAATAACTATTTTAATTTCTATAGCTACAGCATTAATAGGTCCTCTATCTTTTTTAGGTTTGCTTTGTACTAATGTGTCACGTCTTTTATTTAAAACTTATAAACATAAATTTTTAATATTAGGCTCTATCTTTATTGCAATTATATTTTTAAGTTTATGTTTAATTATTGTTGAACGTGTCTTTATCTACGCTATACCTGTATCTGTCTTTGTGACAATATTTGGTGGAATTTACTTCCTTTACTTAATTTTAAAACTACAAAAGGAAAGTGTCTAATGCAAGTTATTAATTTAAAAAAGTCCTTTAATGGAAAAGAAGTAGTTAAAAATGTAAGTTTTGAGATAAAAAAAGGACAAGTTACTTCTTTTATAGGTGCAAATGGAGCAGGTAAGTCTACTGTTTTAAATATGTTAACTCGTCTTATAAAAAGAGATGCAGGACATATCTTACTTGATGATAAAGATATTTTATCTTACAAAGATAGAGATTTGGCAAAAAGAATATCTATTTTAACTCAAAGTAGCAACATTATAAGCAAATTATCTATAAGAGATTTAGTATCATTTGGTCGCTATCCTCACTCACAAGGACGACTTACAGATGAAGACATATTTTATGTAGAAAAATCTTTATCTTTTATGGATTTAAAAAATATTGAAGATAAATATTTAGATGAAGTATCAGGTGGCCAAAGACAAAGAGCTTTAATAGCTATGACATTATGTCAAGATACTGATTATATATTTTTAGATGAACCTACTAATAACCTTGATATACATCATTCAAGAAATCTTATGCAGAACATAAGATTGCTTTGTGATGAGTTTAATAAAACTGTAGTCATGGTCTTACATGAAATTAATTTGGCATCTTTTTACTCAGATAGAATTTGTGCTTTTAAAGATGGTGCTTTGTATAAAGAGGGTAGTACAGCATCAGTTTTAACAAAAGATACCTTACATGATCTATATCAAGTGGATTTTAGTTCTGTATCTATTAAAGGCAAAGAATTATTTGTTAATTTTTAATTTAAAAAGGAAATATTATGTTTAAAAATAAAATAGTAAAAGCTCTTGTTCTTGCAGGATTACTAGCATCAAGCTCAAGTTTTGCAAAAGATATAGAAACTTTTAGCTTAAATGAAAGAGATGAAGCTATAACGGTTAAAGTTCAAGAAAATGCTAAACGTATAGCTGTAGTTGATTATGGTGCTCTTGATATTTTAGATAATTTAGGTCTTGCAGATAATATTATAGCAATGCCAAAAAATGCTAAAGTACCTCATTTACAAAAATTCTTTGATAGAAAAGATATAGTTGATATTGGTACTTTAAAAGAGGTTGATTTTGAAAAGCTGATGGAGCTTGAGCCTGATTTAATTGTGATAGGTAAAAGAGCAGGTGAGCAATATCAAAAGTTTAGTAAGATTGCTCCTACTGTATTTATTAAGATGTTCTATGACAGAGATTATCTAAAAGTATTAGATAATAATGTTCAAGCATTAGCTAAAATTTATGCAAAAGAAGATAAAGCAAAAGAATTAATGCAACCTCTTTACTCTCGTTTTAAAGCTTTAAAGGAAAAGGGTGATGGTAAGCGTGCTTTAATTACTTTAATTACCTCAAATAGTATACATACAATAGGAAATACTGCTCGTTCCTCCTTAATTGCTACAGAATGGGGCTTTAATAATCTAGCTGCAGATACAAGTTCAAATCATGGTAATGAAGTGTCATTTGAATTTGTAAAGAAAGTAAATCCTGATTATATGTTTGTTATTGATAGAGATAGTGCTATTGGTGAAACAAAAACTAAGAATGCACGTGATGTTCTTAATAATGATTTAATAAAAGCTACTAATGCTTTTAAAACAAATAATATTCATTATTTAACTCCAACTGTATGGTATCTATCAGATGGTGGTATTTCTTCAACTAAAATTATGTTAGATGAAGTAGAAAACGTATTTAAGTAATTTTTTTTGCTATATGAGTAAGCATATGCTTACTCATATAGCACTTAAAAATTCTTTTTATAAAAAAAACAACAAATTAAGGTTTTATATGCAATTTGTAAAAGAATATATAGATATTGTCATTGTCGCAATATTACTTATTATGGGGTTTATATCCATAATGTGTACTATTGAGAGATGTATTTATTTAAATAAAGTTAATGTACAAGATTTTAAAGATAAAGATACTTTAGAAGTGGCTTTAACTAATAATTTAACTCCAATTTATATCATTTATTCAAATGCACCTTATGTAGGTCTTTTAGGTACAGTAATAGGCATTATGATAACTTTTTATGATATGTCTCAAAATGCAAGTATTGATACACAAAGTATTATGCAAGGTTTATCTCTTGCCCTACACGCAACAGCACTAGGTCTTATTATAGCTATACCATCTTTAATGGCTTATAACGCTTTAAATAGAAAGATTGTTAAAGTGCAGTCAACATATAAGGGTTCACATGAATAAACTACCTAAAGAAAGTGGTCTTAATCTTGTTCCTTTTATAGATATTATGCTTGTGCTTTTATGTATAGTTCTCTCTATATCTACCTTTATTGCAAGCTCAAAAATAGATATAAATTTACCTAAAGCAAAAGAGTCATCTCAAATAAAGGAACAAAGTTATGTACGTGTGTCATTAGATAAAGATAATAACTACTTTATTGATGATAATAGTTATGACAAAGATACTTTTGTAAAAAACTTAATGCTTATAGATAAAGATACACATATATCTTTACATATAGATAAGGAAAGTAACTTTGAACACTTTGTATTTTTAATAGATATGTTAAAGCAAAAACATCATGATAAGTTCTCAATTGCAACTGACAAAAACTAATTACAATAAATTAGCTTTTTGTATAACCTCTAGCTTTTATGCTGTATTTTTAGGTGTGTTTATCACATCTTTACATAATGTTATTGATTTAAATATAACTAAAGGTCATTCTTATAATAGTTCTTTTACATTAAATCTTGTAGAAGTTGAGGAAGTTATAAGAGATCATGTTATAGAGGAGAGTGTACAAGAGATACATGAAGAAATTAAGGAAGAAAAAGTAGAGGCTAAAGAGAGGGCTTTAGATGGTTTTCATGAAAATAAAGCTATAATACAAGAACCTTTAAAAGAGAAAAAAGAGATACAAGAAGAAGTTAAAAAAGAGATAAAGAAAGAGATAAAAAAAGAAGTACCTATAAAGGCTCAAAAAGTACAAGATGTACAAAAAACAAAGGTACAAAAAGTAAAAGAACAAAATGTAGCAAATAATAAAGCTATATCTAATACTACTACACCTAATACAAAAGAAAGTGCTATAGCTAAAGGTGATATGGATGTAAATTTAAGTTATGGAAATAATAATAACAATATCCTAGCTCACTTTAAAAAAGCTATAGATAAAAATCTAGTTTATGAAAGACGTGCCCGTTTGAGAAAATTATCTGGCACTGTATTACTTGAGTTTAGATTTACAAAAGATAGAGAGCTTAGCTTTGTACGAATTTTAAAAAGTTCTGGTCATAATCTTTTAGATGAAAATGCTATTGCAACCATAAAAAAAGCATATAAAGACTTCCCTAAAGTTAGTAGTAACTATTTAATCAAAATACCTATTACTTATAGGCTTATATAAAAAAGGAATATATTCATGAATAAATATAAACTGTCTTTAATGACCGTATTTATAAATTTAGCTTTATATCAAAGTGTATATGCAGATGAAGATCTATATTTAGATGAAACGGTAATATCTGCATCTGGTTTTTCTCAAAATATAAAAGAAGCACCAGCTAGTATATCTATTATTACTAAAGAAGATATAAAGAAAACTGGTGTTAAGGATATAGGTGATTTGGTTAAAAATGAAGTAGGTGTTGAGGTCTCAAAAACTAAGGTTGGTACATCACAAATTAGCATTAGAGGTTTTGATCCACAATATACAGCTATTTTAATTGATGGTAAACGCCAAAACTCCTATTCTGTTGTAAAGAGTTTTTATGATTCAAATGGAGCTTTTTTACCTAATATTAATGATATTGAAACAGTTGAGGTTATAAGAGGTCCTGCATCTGTACTTTATGGTTCCGATGCTATTGGTGGTGTTGTTAACATAATAACTAAAAAAGACTATGATAAATTTGGAGCAAATTTATCTTTAGATGCTTTAATTCAAGAAAGAAGTCAATATGCTAATGCCTTTACTCAAAGTGTAAAGTTTAATTTACCTTTAATTGAAAATAAATTATCTATGTCTTTACATGGACATAATATAAATAAAGAATCTACAAATTTAAGAAAGCCTGATGGTAATTATGCAAGTCACTCAAATGGTCGTTATGAGCAATATAATTATGGTGGTTTGATTAATTATAATATTGAGAAAGATAAGCGATTTTTTGTGGATTTTGATAAGTCTTTTGAATCTGGCATAGTAAACGCTACAGGTGGCTCTAATGCTATGTATAAAAGAGACTTTGAAAGAATAAAAAGCTCTTTAAACTATGCAGGAGAACATGATTTTGGCTCTTTATCTTCATCACTATCTTTTAATGAAACTAAAAGAGTTTATGGTGAAAAGTCAGGTCCTTTTGGTAGTGGTGGTATGAAAGCAGAACCACTTATGAATTTAAAGAGCCAATATTTAATCTTTAAGAGTAATTTAGTAAAACCATTTGATATAAATGATACTTTATTAAATTTAAGTAGTGGTTTTGAGTTTATGCATGAGCGTCTATATGATGATGAAATTGTTTCCATTAAGGATAAGTATGCAAAACAAAATACAATATCTTTATATACAGAAGGTGAGTACTTTATAAATGATGATTTTATTGCAACATTAGGTACACGCTTATCTTATGGATCAATTTATGGTTTGGCTTTAAGCCCTAGAGCATATTTAATATATAAAGCTACAGATGATTTATCTTTAAAAGCTGGTGTATCTACAGGTTATAAGACAGGTACTTTAATGGAGCTTACTGATGGTATTATAAGTTATACAAGTGGTACACAATATGATACCTACACTTATGGTAATCCTAATTTAAAGGAAGAAAATAGTATTAACTATGAGTTAGCTGCTATTTATGATAGTAAAGATATAGGTAATCTTAATTTAACAGCATTTTATACTAAGTTTAAGAATAAAATTATTATGGAGTACTACAAAAAAGGAGATGTACTACCTAATAATGTTATTTGTAAATCAGCAGATGATTACTCTTGTAAAATATATAATAATGTAGATGAGTCCCATGTCTATGGTATTGAAGCTTTATATAAATCACCTACTTTTTATAATTTCAATATAGATATAGCTTACACTTATGCGAAAACAGAAATTGATAAAGGTAGACGTCAAGGTCAGGATGTGTCAGAAACACCACGTCATAGTGTAACAGCAAAATTAAATTATCAATATGATGATTTTAATGCCTACCTAAAGGCAATAGCAAAAGAGAAAACTCCTGCAATTGATAAAGGTTCAACTACATCTCCATACTATGGAAATTATGTTTTATTTGATTTAGGTATGAATTATAAATTTGATAAACATCATGATGTAAGTTTTATAGTATCTAATTTATTTAATAAAGATTTTCTTAAGTTTGATGTTATAGATGGTAAGTATAGTCATGTTTATAAAGACTATATGGAGGGACGTAACTACTACATAAAATATAACTATAGTTTTTAATATAAAATAATTCAATTCACCTCTAATAAAGATTAAAGACGTACTCTTTTTTAAGAGTACAGTCTTTATTTTAAAAAAGAACTTTTTAACATAAAAAGATCTTGTTTTTATTAAGATTTTACTGATTATTTCTTATGATAGTCACTTTCTTTACATCATCTTTATCTGGATAATCTAAAGTATAGTGCAGACCACGAGATTCTTTTCTCATCATAGCAGAACGAACAATAATTTCAGCTACATCTAAAAGATTTCTAAGCTCAATTAAGTTTTTACTTACTTTGAAGTTTGAATAGTAATCATGAACTTCATGCTTTAAAAGCTCAATTCTATGCATAGCTCTTTGTAATCTCTTATTTGTTCTTACAATACCTACATAGTCCCACATAGTAAGTCTTAGTTCATGCCAATTGTGATGAATAATAACTTCCTCGTCAGAGTCTGTTACCTGACTATCATCCCAATTTGGAATTAAGCTTTGATCAATTAAATCTACATCATCTATATGCTTTAAGATATTAGATGCAGCTGATTGTCCATATACAACACATTCAAGCAGTGAATTTGATGCAAGTCTATTTGCACCATGTAAACCTGTATAGGCACATTCACCTATAGCATAAAGACCTGGAATATCTGTTCTTGCTCTCTTATCAGCCATAATACCACCACAGCTAAAGTGAGCTGCAGGTACAATTGGAATTGGTTGTTTTGTAATATCAATACCAACTTTTAGACAACGCTCATAAATAGTTGGGAAATGCTTTTTAACAAATTCTTCAGGTTTATGACTTATATTTAAGTACATACAATCTGTACCTAATTTCTTCATTTCATGATCAATTGCTCTTGCTACAATATCGCGAGGAGCAAGTTCTAGTCTTTCATCATAATCAACCATAAAACGTGAACCATCAGCACGTTCTAAAGTTGCACCTTCACCACGAAGAGCTTCTGTTAATAAGAAGTTTCTATCTTGATCTGAAAATAATGTAGTTGGATGGAATTGGTTAAATTCCATATTTGCAATACGACAACCAGCTCTCCATGCCATAGCAATACCATCACCTGAACTTACCTCAGGATTACATGTATATTGATATACTTTAGATGCACCACCTGTACATAAAGCTACAAATTTAGCTCTTATTGTATCTACTGTATCAGTTTTGCAATTAAGGACATAAGCTCCAAGAACTCTATTTGATGGAAGGTCTAATTTTGTGGTTGTAATAAGATCTATTGCGTTGTGATGTTCAAGAATTGTGATATTAGGGTGTGCTTTTGCTTTTTCTACTAATGTTTCTTGTATTGTTTGACCTGTATGATCTTCTGCATGGAAAATTCTTCTATTTGAGTGACCTCCTTCTCTATGAAGATGGTATGGAGATTGATCTTCTTTTCTTTCTGTCTCCTTTAAATCAAAAGGAACTCCCATATCTATAAGCCACTGAATAGCACTTCTTGCATTTTCTGTTACAAATCTAACAGCAGATTCTTCACATATATGAGCACCTGCTATACAAGTATCTCTAATATGATTTTCAATTGAGTCTAAATCATCGTTTATGTTGTAAACAGCTGCTATGCCACCTTGAGCATAGTTCGTGGAACCTGCACAAACATCTTCTTTAGATAAAACAATAACTTTAGCTTTATCTGCAATTCCTAATGCTAAAGTTAAACCTGCAGCTCCACTACCTATAATAAGGCAATCTGTTGAATAATTCATAAAACTCACCTTTTGGTGTTAATGTTATTTTGTAAATTTGCTATGATTATAGGACAATTTTTTTAATATAAAATAAAAAGTAGTGAATGAGGCTTAAAATTTTATTAAAATAAAGGGAACTTTTTTTCAAAAGTCAGGTCTTAGTTTATAAGGGGGATATTTTATTTATCATGTTAACTGAAAACGACAACGATGGTATTTCTTCTGATATCGCTATCGTTAAGCGTATTCAAGAAGGTGATAAGCAGGCGTATAATATCCTTGTTATTAAGTATCAACATAAGGTTTTACAAATAGCACAAAAATTTGTAAATAACCAAAATGATGCAAATGATGTAGCACAAGATGCTTTTATAAAAGCATACAGAGCCATAGGCTCTTTTAGAGGCGATAGTAATTTTTACACTTGGCTATATAGGATTGTAGTAAATAGTGCAAAAACCTATCTAGAACAAAACGCAAAACATGCAAAACATCTTGATGTTGATCTTCCTCTTTTTGAGGAGCATGGCGATAATGGTTTTATGACCTCTAATGAATCTCCTGATAAAGTGATGGAGTCAGAAGAGTTAAAAAAGGTAATTTTTACGGCTATTGCTGCATTACCAGAGGAGTTGCAAACAGCTCTTAAAATGAGAGAAATTGAGGGTATGTCTTATGATGAGATTGCCCTTGCAATGGATGCTCCTGTTGGAACTGTAAAATCAAGAATTTTTAGAGCCAGACAATATATAGAAGAACAAATGGCGTTGTTTGGAGTAAATTAGCTTTGGAGAGTTTTAGATATGTTTAACAAAGATATGAACGCAAAAGATGTTGAACACTTATCGTCTATTTATGATGGTGAGAACTTACCTAAGGGTGAGCTAGTTCAAGTACGTTCTGAATCTGCAACAAAACATATGCAAAATTGGTCTTTAATTGGTAGTGCTATGCGTTCTGAATTAGCAGACAAAATTGATACCAATTTTACAAACAATCTTTTTGCTAAACTTGAACTAGAAGAGAATGTCGGTTTAACTAAGATAAAATCAGAGTTATCATCTCAAGACTTTGATCAAGATAGTGTTGTTCAAAATAATAAGTCTTATAGATTAGTTTCATTTGCAAAGAAAGTAGGTGTAGGTTTATCTCAACTTGCAATTGCAGCAAGTATTACAGTTGTAACTGTAATTGGTTGGCAAATTTATAATGCAAGCTCTTATGTAAGTAACTATAGCGAAATGGAAGCTCTTAAACCAACTTTAGGTCCTGTAGGTGGTTTAAATTTAACTAGCTATCAATCAGAGTTAAACTCTCCTGTTGTTAGTGCAAATAAGAGCGTTGATGATTTTGCAAAAAATGCAACTTTATCAAAAGATGAAAATGTTCGTAATGAAGCTAAGAATAATAAAGAAAAAGAGTTTGATAGAATTAATAGCTATATGAAGGAATATATCCTAGATACAGCAGCATACTAATCTACTGACCTTTTATCTTATTAATCTTTTGTAATAAGAGATTTATGGTATTAAAAAAAATAATTGCAGGTAGTCTTTTTATACTATCTGCATTTTCTTCCTTTAACAGCTTTGCTGACGTTGATTCTAAAAATCAATGCAATATCCTATTAAAACAAGCTCAAGATAATTATAAACACTCAAATCTTGCCTTAAAAGTTATTTCCTACGATCAAATAAGCGTTACACCTTATACCTTAATTCATCAAAATATGGATGACAAACAATCTTATGCTGTTTGGGAAAATCTAAATGGTGAAGTGCGTGGCTATGCTATAAAAGATCAAAGTGGTTTTACTTATAATAAAGATAGGCTTTTTAGAGGCTCACTTTTTTGGCATAACACCTTAATTTGGAATAAGCTTTTTGATCAAGAACCAGATATTTCTACATTTTCATGCGTATTAACAGGTCGTATGCGTGTAGCTGGTTATAAAGCATCTTTAATTAGATTAGTGCCTCAAGATGCTCTTAGATATAGTTATTTAATATCTATTGATGAGGAAAATAAACTACCTGTAGAACTTGTTGTTGTAGATCCAACAGGTATAGTTGTTACTAGAATAACTGTTTTATTATTCCAAAAATATCAAGATAAAGCACCTTTACAAAATGAGTCATTCCTCTCAAATCAAATACCTTTAACTAATAAAATATTAGATAGAAGTAATATTTGGAGAGAGCTTGATATACCACCTTTTTATAATTTAGTAGATAGTGGTATTAGTGAAGATGTATCAACAGATGGTTTTGAATTTCAAGAATTTACAGATGGCATTACTTCCTTTAAAGTATTTAAAGGTAATGCTTTAAAAACACTATCAGTACCTGTTGTAAAAAGAGGTGCTTTAGTAACTTATAGAGTAAATAGTAAAAAGCATGAATATGCTGTTGTAGGTGAAGTACCTTTAAGACTTGCTCAAAGTATTTTATCTAAAGTTAATATGTAGTTTTTTAATGGGAACATAAAAATTTTAAAATCTATTGCTTCATATAGGGGCAATAGATTTTATTTTTTATAATACTTAGATTGTATTGTTATTATTATCTATAGTTTATAAATATTTATATGTTAAATGTTTTATTATTTTGATATTTATAATAATTTTCAATTTGAAAAAAAATTTTAAAATCTTATTAATAACATTTTTCATCTTCTAGGATATTTTTAAGTAGGATGAATATTTTTACCTACTTTTTTACACTTCTTGTATAATGTAATATCTTTTATTTTTTTAGGTTGCTGAAATGGAAAAATTTAAAGTAGCTATTGTTGTACCTGTTTACAATGCAGAAAAATACATAAAAGAATGTCTTTTAAGTATTAAAGAACAAACTTATAAGAACTTTATTACTATTGTTGTAAATGATGGTACAAAAGATAATTCTGTTTCCATTATTGAAGAGACTATAAAAGATGATACTAGATTTATCCTTTTAAATAAAGAAAATGAAGGAGTATCTAAAGCTCGTAATTACGCTCTTAAATATATAAAAGATAATAATCTAGATATAGATTATATTGCTTATGTAGATAGTGATGATTTAATTACAGAAGACTTTGTAGAAGTTTTTGT
>JARHZF010000165.1 GCA_029258325.1 Anaerobiospirillum sp.
ACCTATAAAAGCTCTTTCTTTTTATACCCTTTTTTGTAAAAAGTCTATTTAAATTCATACGGTACAAGTCGGATATCAGAATGGGTTGTACTTACTATAATCTCTAACACCCTTTTTGTTCATAAACTTATACTATTTTTGTAATTAAAATTACTGTTTTTATCTAGTCTACTTTAAATTTACTCTATGATTTTGGTACAAATTAGATATCAAAATTAATACATTTAGCATAAACTTTTATATAAAGCTTAAACAAGAAGATTTTACAATAAGTACCTACAATAACCTAAATTGTCTATAAACATGCAGTATGAATTTTTTAGTTTTATACCATCTATTTTTATTAATTTACTCATCTTATTAGTATAATGCACGCTGCACTTTGAAAATGGGGTTCTTATGATTGATGTAAAAGATAAAAGTCTTACTGATTTAAAATTTATAGATTTATTTGCAGGTCTAGGTGGCTTTAGACTTGCACTAGAATCTTTTGGTGCTACATGCGTTTACTCAAGTGAATGGGATAAATACGCTCAAGAAGTGTATAAAATGAACTTTGGTGATATGCCTTATGGTGATATCACATTTGTTGATGAAAACAGCATACCAAATCATGATATTTTATGTGCAGGTTTCCCATGTCAGGCATTTTCAATTAGTGGCAAACAAAAAGGTTTTGAAGATAGTAGAGGAACTTTATTTTTTGATGTAGCTCGAATTGTCAAAGCTAAACATCCAAAAGTAGTTTTTATGGAAAATGTTAAAAACTTTGCATCTCATGATAATGGCAATACATTAAAAGTTGTTAAAAATACAATGATAGATTTAGGCTATGACTTCTACTTTGATGTTTTAAACTCTCTTGACTTTGGTATACCTCAAAATAGAGAACGCATCTATATGGTTTGTTTTAGACAAAATTTAAATATTAAGAACTTCTCTTTTCCAAAACCTTTTAAACTATCTACATTTGTAGAAGACTTATTACTACCTGAAAAAGAGGTCTCAAATCTTGTAATAAATAGATCTGATATGATTTTAAAAAATACAAATATTAAAGAAAATGTAAATAAGACTATAAGAGTTGGTATTGTTGGTAAAGGTGGGCAAGGTGAAAGAATTTATAGCCCTAAAGGCATTGCTATTACCTTATCTGCACATGGTGGTGGCATATTCTCTAAAACAGGTGGTTACTTAATCAATGGTAAAACAAGAAAATTACACCCTCGTGAATGTGCTAGGATTATGGGCTATCCTGATTCATATTTAATTCATCCATCATCAAGTCAGGCATATAAGCAATTTGGAAACTCTGTTGTAGTTAATGTTTTACAATATATTTCTCAAAATATAGGTGAGGCTTTAAAGCATACATACAACTTTATTTAAAATTTGCTTTATTAAAATAAGAGTTTTAGAAAGTAGCTTTAGATACTATCAAAACTTCAAATGTAAATATATCCTTTATTTTATCTAAAGTCTTTTGCTAGTAGATTTTAAATTTAATAAAGATGTCTTTGCTACTTCTAAAAGCTTTTATAATTATGACTTTATTACAAGTATTTATACACCTTATTAACATGAGAAGTACTTGTGATTTTTCTTGTTCTTACTTAAAACAACATAGTGTCATCTTGTACATAAACAACATAAATCTCACATAAACCACATACACACTATAACTACCTATAGCATTTAAAAAGAAGTATTTTAAAATATCTTTTTATTTGCTAATTGCTTTTTCAAAGTAAATGATATCTTCTCTTTGTTGCTTAATATCATAGTTTTTTAAAACTATTGAAAATATTACATTTGCATTTTTGGTATTAGATAATTTTCTAACTTTATAAACACCATTACACTCTCTTAGAAGATAATCATACTTTTTACCACTAACCTTTACTCCATCTAAGTAACTATTAGAGACAACATCTAATTTGCTAAAACTAAAAGCTATGTTTGCAATATTCATAGCATACTCAAAGTCAGACTTATTTGAATTACTCAAACTTGATGAGCCGCTTTTCTTTTCTCTATATTTAGCTATCACATCAAAGTATTTAGAAAAGTTATCTATAGGAAATATTAAAAAATCATCAAGATTTTTAGTTATAAAAAACTCTACACCCTTTTCTTTATAATGATTTACTATCCAATTATAAAATACTGATTTTGATATATTAATGTTTAATCCTGATGTGTTTGCATTACAAAAAGCATAAAAATTACTATTCATAAAATCTATAATTGTTCTAGTATAGATATTTTCACTTGTTTTATTTTTTGAGGAATAAATAAATACACCTTTTGTTAAGTCAGGCAATAATACAAATTGACCACATTGTGCATTAGGCATTTTTGCTTCTATATAGAAAGTTTTATTATATCCACAATAAAGAATATCGCTTACAGTTGAATCAGATGCCCCCTGTTGCTGAAATTTCATACCATATTTTTCATTTAAATATGCTGTACACTCTTCTTCAAAATTTTGCCAACTCATTTAAAGACTCCATTAAACAATTTTTTAAATAAAAATTACTTTTAGCTTCAATCTTTATCTTACTAAATACATGTTATACACAAATTATTGTATGAATTTTTTACCTTTTTACAATATAAAACATAATAGAGATTATTAATACTTATAAAAAAGAGATAGTTTATCTATATGAATATCATAAACTATCTCTTTATCATAATAAAAATAGCATTTATATAAATAAGATAATGTTTTCTCTTTAATTTTCAATTAATAAAGACATTAAATTTTAAACACAAACCTTTATGCCTAACTTAAGCAACTCATATGTAATTTACGTTATTACATAAGAAAGAACTATTTTGTTTTAAGTAACAACGTAAAAATCACAAAAACTACTAATTAGTTTTATTTTTGCTTATATCTTTATATAAGCTATTTACAATAGCAGAAATAAGCTTTTTACGAAGATCTTCTCTTGAATAAATATCACCTAAAAGATTCATATCTATATCACTATCTGATGAAATATAGTTATTAATCAGATTTTCATCATTTAATTGTTCCTCAACTGTCTCTTTAGGATTTGCTTTAATCATACCTAAAACTTCCTCATTATTTGCTAATGTAGATCTAAATTTATTTAAATTATTTTCCACATCACAATTTGGAAATTGTGATTTAATTAAAGCATTAATCTCATTAATAACATCACCTAAAGATTTTTCTTTCACTTCTTTTGTATGCATAGACATACTTACAGAATTTTCTTTC
>JARHZF010000052.1 GCA_029258325.1 Anaerobiospirillum sp.
ATGGTGGAAACAAGGATAAAAACGTTGACATATATTGTCCTTAACATCTACACGATATTTATAAGTAAATATACTATTATGTTATATATTAACATTATAGCTATTTATTAATCTAGATTATTAATATTTTAACTTATTTTCTACAAGTATTTGTTTTTTGCATTGTTACTTAAAACAATATAGCTCTGTCTTGTGTATAAACAAAGTAAATACCATATGAAGCATATTTTTAATATATTTAAGGAAATAAGAGCGAACTTAGAGGGGAAATAAGAACTAACTTAAAAGGTAAACTAAAATTAACTTAAAAATAAAAAGGTATTTTTAAATACAAAAATCTCATTATATAAATGATTATTTTCATAAAAAGCTTAAGGAATACATCTTATTATAAAGTATAATAGTAGGTTCATATATGGAATAATAAGATAAGAAAATGAGTACTAAATTAGAATTATTAGCTCCAGCTAAAGATAAAGAAACAGCTATAGCAGCAATACTTGCAGGTGCAGATGCTATATTTATAGGAGGTCCATCTTTTGGAGCACGTTCAAAAGCTGCAAACTCACTTGATGAATTAAAAGAAATTTGTACTTTTGCTCATATGTTTAATGTAAAGGTACATTTAACTGTAAATACGCTTTTATATGATAATGAGCTAGATGAAGCTAAAAAATTAATTGAAAATTTAGATGATATTGGCGTTGATGCCATCATCATGCAAGATTTAGCCTTACTTAATTTTAAAATACCAAAAGGTATTGAATTACATGCAAGCACACAATGTGATATTTCCGATGTAGAAAAGCTTAAGTTTTATGACAAATTAGGTTTTAGTCAAATAGTATTACCACGTGAAATCACATTAGATGAAATAAAGCTTTATAGAGAAAATACAAATGCAAAACTTGAAGCTTTTGTTGCAGGTGCTTTATGTGTAGCTCAATCTGGTATTTGTTTTATCTCAGAACTTATGACAGATCGCTCTGCAAATAGAGGTGAGTGTGCTCACATTTGTAGATTACCTATGTCTTTATATAATAAAGAAAATAAAGAAATAGCTCATGGTCATTTAATCTCTATGAAGGATAACTTTGCTTTAGATAGTTTATCCGATCTTATAAATGCAGGTGTAAGTTCATTTAAGATTGAAGGACGTTTAAAGGATAAGGATTTTGTTATAAATCAAGTATCTTTATTTAGACAAAGATTAGATGAAATTATTGCAAAATCAAATGGTCTTTATGAAAGACAATCAAAAGGAGTAGTAACACGCAACTTTACTCCAAATCCATATAAGACCTTTAATCGTGGTTTTACCAATGTCATGCTTTATAATAAAAATGATAATATGGTAAATACTATAACTCCAAAATCTCAAGGTGAGGAAATAGGTACTTGCCAAAATACCTTTAAGGAGAAAAATAGTTTTGTTATTGAAGTGCGTATTAATAAAACTATTGAGAATATTGCAAATGGTGATGGATTTACCTATGTAGATGACAATAATGAGCTACAAGGTTTTAGATGTAATAGGGCAAGTATTGAGGGTAAAAAGGCATATTTATATCTTGCAAAACCTATAGCTATTAAAAAAGGTACACTTATAAAAAGAAATATTGATACATACTTTATTAAAGCTATTATGCAAAAAGATAGTGTTATACGTCATATGTATTTAGATGCTTATGTAAAGAATGTAAGTGTTGATAATGAGGACTTTATTGAAATATCCTATGTTGATGAGTGTGATATAAAGGGTAGTATCTTATTTAAAAATGAAGATGGCAATGCTTTAAATATAGATAATATCAAAGATAAAGTTGCAAAGACTTCATCTTTATATCATAAAGTTAAAAATGTATTTATTGAGGATAATGTACATATAAATGTACCTATATCTTATTTAAATCAAAAAAGACGTGAAGCATTTGATACTTATTTAAATACTAAAACTAAGATAAGAAGTGATTATGTATATAAACTTCCTGATTCTTTACCAAATTATATATGTGATAGTATTGATGAACGTCTTGTGCAAAATAAATTAAGTTTTGCTTTTTATAAAAGTGTAGGTGTTGATTTAGATAAAAAGGTCAATAAATTAATCTCCTCATCTTTGATGACATGTAGAAATTGTTTAGTTAAAAATCATGCTCTATGTAAAAAAGATGGTGGTTCAACAACAGGTTTTTATTTAGTCATTGGCAAAGATAGATTTAACATTGTATGTGACTGTGTAAAGTGTCGTATGCACATAACAAAGTAAAGGTATAACTAAGTGAGCGAAGAAAAGAAATTAACTATTGATAAAGTTTTTGGTAAGGATGGTCTTTTCTCTGAAAAAATACCACATTATGAGATAAGAGAGGGCCAAATGCAAATGGCCAGAGGTGTTTTAGACAGCTTTAAAAATCCATCTTTATTTATTGTAGAGGCAGGTACAGGTACAGGTAAAACTTATTCATATTTAGTGCCTGCACTTTTATCTAATAAACAAGTATTAATCTCTACAGCAACTAAAGCATTGCAAGATCAGATTATAAAAAATGATGTACCAAAACTTACAGAACTTTTAGGTATTGATTGTAATTACATGGTTTTAAAGGGCTTTTCTAATTATTTATGTAGACATAAATATGAAGAAGAGAAAAGAGGTAATTATTTAAGTCCTAAACAAAAAGATAATATAGATGAACTTATTTTAGAAGAAGAGCATAAGATTGAGATAGGTTCAAATAGTGCTAATTTCATGGATATTAGTAATATAAGTATTTTAAGTAGAGATAGTGCTCGCTTTACAGTTAATAATAAAAAAGAATGTTTAAAAAGAAAGTGTCCTTACTTAAAGAAAAAGGATAGTTCAAGTTGTAAATGCTTTCCTATTTTAGCAAGAGAAAAGGCTATGCAATGTAATATTATTATTGTAAATCATGCTCTTTATTTTGCAGATTTAGGTACAAATAACAATAAACAAATATTACCTATAGTTGATGCCTATGTCTTTGATGAGTCACACTCTATACCAGATGTTGCTCGTAATTTCCTATCACGTAATTTTGAGGGAAAAGAAGTTTTAAAAGAGCTTGCATCTATTTTTGATGAAATACCTCAAAATGATGAGGCTTTAAAAACTTTAAGACCAACTTTAATGGACAAAATGACAGAGCTATCTCATGCTATAGGTGAAATGAATAGCTTTTTACAAGATCATGAAGTTCTTAAAAACAATAATAGAGTAAACTTCCTTGATTTTAAATATGAAAAGGATAGTAATAACACAAAAATAAATAAAGACTTTCAAGAAAAGTTTGCTAATATTTTTAAGGCATTAAAAGATCTTTGGAAATATTGTGAGGAAAATAAGGATTTCCTTATAGCAATTGAAAAAGAGGCTATTCCTTTAATTCATGATTATATAGATACATTACAATATATAGGTCAGGTTGATAAAAATAATAAGATTGAGAAAAATCAACATGTAGCTTATATAGAATTATTAGACAATAGTTTTAATTTTGTTTTAACACCTCTTGATGTAGGTCATTTAATAGGCAATACCTTTAAACAATATATTGAAGATAAAAAGGGTATTGTGTGCACTTCTGCAACTATTACAGTTAAAGATGATTTTAGTAAATATGAAAATGATATAGGTGCAAATTTACTTCCAAAAGCACGCAATAAGAATGCTATTGTGCCATCTGTTTTTGACTATAAGAAAAATTCAAGAATATATGTATCTAGTGATTTTCCTGATGTAAAGGATAATACACGTATTATCACTATTATAAAGATGTTAAAAGATACTATAGATAGTGTTAAAGGTGGTATTTTCTTTTTAACTACATCAAATCAGGCATTAGATATAGCCTATAAAGAATTAAGTCAGCTTTATAAAGGTAAAAGATTAGTATTAGCTCAAAATCAAGGTAGATCTAATGCTTTTATCTTAGATGAGTTTAAAAAGGATGGCAAAGCTATTTTAATTGGTACTTCATCTTTCTGGGAGGGCGTTGATGTACCTGGTTCTGCTTTATCTTTAGTAATTATTGATAAAATACCATTTAGCTCACCTAGTGATCCATTATTTAAAGCACGTTGTGAAAACTTAGAGGAAAAAGGTCTAAGTTCATTTTTTAATATATCAATACCTGAGGCTGTTATTGCATTGCGTCAAGGTGTAGGAAGACTTATACGTCAAGAGAAAGATAGGGGAGCTATGATTATATGTGATCCAAGATTAGTGCATATGAAATATGGTGCTATCTTTATGAACTCATTGCCACCTATGCAAAAATGTAAAAGTTTAACTGAAGTTATTAGTTTTTTAAAAGAGAAATAAACTATGTCAACAATATTAGCTCTTGATACTGCAACTGAAAATTGTTCTGTTGCACTTTTATATAAAGATACTTTATTTGATAAAGTTGAGTATGCACCACAAAGACATACTAATATAATTTTGCCTATGCTTGATAATATTTTAAAAGAGGCAAATATTAGCATAAAGGATGTAGATTATATTGCCTTTGGTCATGGACCTGGTTCTTTTACAGGTGCAAGAATAGCAGCATCTGTAGCACAAGGTTTAAGTTTTGGTTTAGATACAAAGCTTTTAGGCGTAAGTACTTTGCATATGATGGCATATGAGGCATATGAAAAGGTGCAAGACAAAGAGGCAATTTATGTATCGGCAATAGATGCAAGAATGGGAGAAATTTACCTTGGCATTTATAAATACATAGATGATGTTTTAACTTTAGTTGATAAAGAATATGTTATAAGCCCTGTAGATGCTATAGAAATCATAAAATCACAAAATGCTAAAAGTATTTTATGTAGTGGTACAGGTTTTGCATTATTAGAAAATAGTGGCTTTAAGCAAGGGAAGGGTTCTGATGTGCTCTTTCCTTGTGCTAGATATATATTCAACTATATAAAAGAACATAATGCTACTTTCTTAGATCCTATAGAGGGTCAACCTGTTTATATAAGAAATACGGTTACATGGAAGAAAATTAGTGAGCAATAGTTTATGATAGTCAACACAACCCTAGTACCAGTTATTGTAAATAATAACAATGGACCTAAACGTGTTAGTAATGATAAAACTACTAATAAGAAGGGTAGGGTTTCTAATGCTTCAAATAAAGAGGCTAATGTAACAGAGGTTACTGTTAGCCCTTTTGTTGAGGATAAAGAAGGCTTCTTAAAGTATGCAAAAGATAGAGTTGAGATTGCACATAGTGAGAATAAGCATGTAGCTTTAGATGCTTATGAGGGTGTGCAAAATTTTGATAAAAGAGAAGAATTACAAAATAGATTTGCCATATCTATTTTTATTTAAAAAATAAAAGAGATAAAAAGTAATATTTAAGTGTAAAGATTTTCCCTAAAATACTTATCTAATCCTTATTATTTTTGCATTTTTACTTAAAACAACATTGTTATTTCTTAACAATGTAAATCTTACCTAAAGTTCATAGTAATTGTAGAAATTTGAATAAAACTTATACATCTTTTTGCAAAAGATTAAAATAATGTATTTTTACATACTAAAACAAAAAAAAGTAGTAACTATCTTGCTTTAAATTAGATCTTTACTACTTTTAAAATATGAGATTAAAGCTTATATGTAGTTTTACTCACTTTTAATCTCTTCTACATAATCTCTATTTATTAATACTAGATCTTTTTTCTTATAGGCAAGTCTTTTACCACAAAAAGCAAGACCTACTATAGTTATATGCTTAATATTAAATTGCTCTAAATAGCTATAGTACTTCCTAT
>JARHZF010000213.1 GCA_029258325.1 Anaerobiospirillum sp.
TTTTTTTGATTTAAACTTATATAAAGATGAGATTTAAAAATTTTAGGCATAAAAAAAGCAGGACTTAATCCTGCTCTTTTCTTAATCAAAATTATTTATCTTGTTTGATAACTAATTTGATTACTGACTTAACGTCAGCGTGTAATTGAATTGCGATTTCGTATTCACCTACTGAACGTAGTACACCATCTGGCATACGAACTTCGTTCTTGTGAATTTCACAACCACGTGAAGTGATTGCATCAGCAATATCACGAGTACCGATTGAACCGAATAGCTTACCTTCGTCACCAGCTTTAGCTAGGATTTCGATATCGCCCATTTCAGCAATCTTAGCAGCACGATCTTGTGCAGCCTTTAACTCAGCAGCAATCTTAGCTTCATATTCAGCACGTTGTGCTTCGAACTTTGCTAGATTGTCTTTAGTAGCCATAACAGCTTTCTTTTGTGGTAACAAGTAGTTACGAGCATAACCATTGCGAACTTTAACCTTGTCACCGAGACCGCCTAAGTGAGCGATCTTATCAAGCAGAATAATTTCCATTTTGCTTTATTCCTCAATTACCGTATTAACGGCTGTGTAGATCGGTGTAAGGTAAAAGAGCTAAGTAGCGAGCACGCTTGATAGCTGTAGCTAATTGACGTTGATACTTAGCACTTGTACCAGTGATACGGCTAGGAACAATCTTACCTGACTCGGTAACATAGTTCTTTAAAAGTACAACATCTTTGTAATCAATCTCAGTTACGCCTTCTGCAGTGAAACGGCAGAACTTACGGCGGTGATAGTAACGAGCCATTTATTAGTTCTCCTTATTCAGCTGCTTCTTCAGCATCAACTTCTACGTTTTCAAACTCTTCAGCTTCTTTTGCTGAACGTTGACGACGTTCGATATCTTCATCACGTGCACGACGTTCTTCACGAGCCTTCATCATTGGTGATTGCTCAGTTACTGGACCGTTTGTACGGATAACGATGTTACGGATTACAGCATCATTGAAGCGGAAGTTATTTTCAATGCTGTCAATTGCAGCTTGATCTGCTTCAACGTTCATTAGAACATAATGAGCTTTGTGTAATTTTTCAATTGGGTATGCTAATTGACGACGACCCCAATCTTCTAGACGGTGAATCTTACCACCAGTCTTTTTGATCTCGCCCTTATAACGCTCGATCATGCTTGGTACTTGATCGCTTTGATCTGGGTGTACCAAGAAAACTATTTCGTAGTGACGCATGAATGCCCCTTACGGTAAAAGTCTAAAAATATCTGTCATATTTTCAGACAAGGAAGCTAACACCACAATGGTGTGACAGAAATAATGGGCAATATTATATAGAAACAAATTTAAAATGCAAGCAAAATTTTAACTTTTATCACATTTTTTGTCTTACACATTCAAAAAGTGTAATACCAGCTGCAACTGATACATTTAATGATTCAACACCTTGTGCCATAGGAATTTTTGATATGATGTCACACTTCTCTTTAGTCAAACGTCTCATACCAGATTCTTCAGAACCCATTACAATACCAATAGCACCTTTTAAATCAAGCTCATAAATTGACTTATCACCACTACCATCCATACCTATTAAAGTTACAAATTTCTCTTCTTTTAAATAGGTTAAAACACGTGCTAAATTAGTTACACAAAATAGTGGTAATACATCAGCTGCACCTGAGGCAGTCTTTCTTGCAGCAGGAGAGAAAGTAGCTGATTTATCTTTTGGAACAATAACACAGTCAGCACCAGCAGCCCATGCAGAACGCATACAAGCACCAAGATTTCTTGGATCAGTTACACCATCTAAAATTAATACAAAAGGTTTTTCTTTATTTTCTAAAAATGCTTCTAATTCTTTTTCACCTTTTAGTGGTTCTGATTTTATCTCTAAAATCACACCTTGATGAACACCATCTAAAGCTTTTTCATCTAAAAAGTTACGAGATGCAAGTTGCATCTTTACACCATATGCATTTAATAATTGCATAATGGTTAAAAGTCTTTTATCGTCCTCACGACCTTTTTGTACATAAGCACCAATAACACGCTCTGGTGTATTTTCAAGTGCTGCCTGACATGAGTTAATACCATAGATTAATTCACGTGTACTTTTTTTATTTCTTTGCATTTTTTTATCCTGCACTTAAAAAAGACCATAAAACTATGGTCTTTTATCTTAATTACTTACTATTTGATTTCTTTTTAGATTTTTTTGTTTTCTTAGAACTTGGAGCACTGACTTCTCCATAAGGTTCTAATTTTGTTTTTTCTAAAATAGAAGGATTTGGAGGTAAACCTTTATCAAAAATAGTATCATGTGAGCTTTCAACTAAATCACTCTCCTCCACTTTTTCTCTTTTTATATTTTTAGAAATTTTCTTTAAAACATCATCTAAAGAATCATTCTTTGCTGTAAGTTTTGGAGTATATTCCTCTTCTTGTTTAAAGTTAGCATCAGGAATATATGATTTTTTATCTTGCTCAAAGATCAAATGTATTTTCTTTTCTTTTATATTTATATCAGTAAGAACAACAGATACTTTTGATCCTACAAAATACTTCTTCTTTGGTTTATGACTTTCATAATAGTCTTGACCTAGAACACCTGAGGTTAAATTACCAACAAAGATTAAACCATCAACATAATAATTGTCTAATTTTACAAAAATACCAAAATTTGTAAAAGCAGTAATTACACCTGTTAAAGTTTCACCTATATGATCTTTTAAGAACTCACATTTTAAAGTATTATCTACATCACTTTCAGCCATATCTGCAGCTATTTCACGTGATGTACATCTCTCACCTAAATGTGCAAGCTCTTCTTTTGAGTAATGGCGAGCACCTATCTTACCCCATTTTGCATCTTTAGTCTCTTTTTGGAGAATATATTTTATTACTCTATGTAATTGTAAATCAGGGTAACGTCTAATTGGTGATGTAAAATGAGCATACTTCTCTAAAGCAAGACCATAGTGTCCTATATTATCAGGAGAGTAAGTAGCTTTTTGCATTGATTGTAATAATAGAAGTTCAATAATACGTCTATCTTCTCTCTTTGCAATCTTCTTTATTAATTTAGCATAATCTAAAGGACTTGGATCTACTGCATTTAAGCTAAGACCAAATCTTAATAGATTTTCATTTAAAGTCTCAAGTTTTTGCTCTGATGGTTTAGCGTGAACACGATATAAAGTGCTATAACCATGTTTTTCAACAAAGTTTGCTGCAGCTACATTTGCTGCAATCATACACTCTTCAATTAACATGTGAGATTCATTTCTAATATAAGGATCGATACGCTCAATCTTCATATTTTCATCAAATATTACATGAATCTCTTCACCCTCTATACTAATACCACCTCTCTTTTCACGTGCTTTACGTAATGCTTTATACATATCATATAAACACTCAAGATGAGGTATAAATTGTAAAAGTTCTTTATCCTCAACTTCCTTATTTTCAATCATAGCATGTGCTTGTGTATAAGTAAGTCTTGCATGTGAGTTCATCACAGCAGGATAAAATTCATAATTTTTTATAATACCATTTTTATCAATTATCATTTCACACACCATACAAAGTCTATCGACTTTAGGATTTAGTGAGCAAATACCATTAGATAATTGTTTTGGTAACATTGGTATTACATAATTTGGGAAATAAACACTATTACAACGATTAATAGCTTCCTTATCAAGTAAGGTACCTATTTTTACATAGTAAGATACATCAGCAATAGCAACATAAAGACGCCATGTACCATCTTCTTCTTTTTGACAGAAAACAGCATCGTCAAAGTCACGAGCATCTTCACCATCAATTGTTACTAAAGGTAGTTTTCTTAAATCACGTCTACCTACAATTTGTGATGGTTCTACTTCATCTTTTATCTTATTTAAACTACGAATTAATCCATCTGGCCATGTATTTGGAATATTATATTTTAATATGGAAGATAAAATAACGTAATTATATTGACCTATACCATCTACAATAGTATCAACAGTGACACTAAATTGTATCTTATGCTTAACGCCTGTAATACTACAAATAACAATATCACCATCTTTTACTTTTTTAGCAGATTTTGCGTCTAAAGTATAAACATTTGAGGTTAAGTCAGAATCAAGAGGTACTAATTTTTTAGTTTTACCCTCATCACGTACAGAACCAATAATTGAGGTTAAGCGAGATAAGACAGTATTAACATAGGCAATTTGTGTCTTTGTATCTAAAGTACATTCAACTTCATCACCTATTTGTAATTCAACATATGAAACAATTTCAAAAAGACGACCTGATAAATCACGAATTACAAGATTATGAGCTCTTTCTGTTGATTTAAATACTCTATAAGTACCACTTTGCATAGTATCTTTTCTTATATATGTAGAGTATTTTTCAATATATGCTAAAGCATCATCTTGAACTAATTTATCTAAGGCTTTTTTAACATCTTCAATAGATAAATTTATATCGCCTTCATAACCACAATTTGCAAAGGTTGAATAAAATATATCTGCATCAATAATGGAATCGACATTAAGTCTTATCTTTTGTGCAATAACAAATAAAGCTACAAAAAGGTCTGTTTTAATATTACCTTGAGGAGCATTTTTAGCATCTAAAAAAGTATCTAATTTAGACTTATCTTTGCTCTCTACTACCTCTTGTTTATTAATACTTACTTTCTTGACACTAGTCTTTTTAGGTGCAGATTTTAAAGTTTTAGGTGCACTTTTAGTAGCTCTTGCTGTTTTTGTAGTTCTTGTAGCTTTTGTTGTTTTAGCCGTTTTACTACTTTTCTCTTTTGTTAAAGCTTTAGTAGTAGATGAAACCTTAGAGCTTTTTGTAACTCTTTTGTTTTCTGTCTTTTCAGATCTATCTTTTGAACTGACCATACAATACTCCTTATCTACAAAAAATTGTAGCCTTATATTTATAAAAATAGATCAAGAATTTCATTTAGCATAATTTTTCCTTTATTTGTTAATGAAAATTTTCTATCAGTATCAAATTTTATTAAAGACATCTCTTGTGCCTTTTTTATTTTATCTTCAACACAAATAAAAGGAAGATTTGTAGCCTTTGTAAACTCATCTATATCTATAGCATCAAAAAGTCTTAATCTATTTAGCATATACTCAAAAGGAATATCTTGTAATTCTACTTTTGAATATTGTCCAAAATCTTTTATATAGTCATCATATAGATTAGGACATGCTCGTCTTAAGATTTGATTTTCAAAACTAACTTTAGAATGAGCACCACAGCCTATACCTAAATAATCACCATAAAGCCAATAGTTTTCATTATGTCTACATCTACTTTTCTTATAAAAAGCAGATACTTCATAACGATTAAAACCAAAACTTTTTAATAATTCAAAACCTTTTTCTTCTATATCAAAAAGTAAATCCTCATCAGGAAGCTTTGGTGTATTTTCATAAAAATGTGTACCCTCTTCTATAGTTAATTCATACCAAGATAAATGAGTACAACCTAATTCATGAGCCCTCTCTAAATCATACATAGCCATATCTAAAGTTTGATTTGGTAGTGAGTGCATGATGTCAAAGTTAATATCTAAGAAATTAGCTTTTTTAGCAAAACTTATAGCATCCTCTGCCATCTTCTTATCATGAATACGTCCTAAGGCTTTTAGTGAACTATCATTAAAACTTTGTATGCCTAAAGATATTCTATTAATACCTGCATCTATATAACCACTTAATTTATCATAAGTAACAGTGCCAGGATTTGCCTCTATTGTTATTTCACAATCACTAGTTGTATAAGGATATATTTCCTTTAAAAGTTTTTTATAAAATAAAGCACTTTCTAAAGATGGTGTTCCTCCACCTATAAAAATAGAAATTAACTTTCTATTTTGTAAATAATGCTTAACATTATTAAAATCATCTAAAAGTGCTTTTAAATATATATCACTTACATAATTATCTTGTGTCTTATGTGAATTAAAATCACAATAAGGACACTTTCTTACACAAAAAGGATAATGTATATATAAAGAAATATTATTTTCCATATTCTTTTTTCAAAAGCCTTAACATCTTAACCATAGCTTTAGCACGATGTGACATTAAATTTTTAATTTGAGGTGGTAGTTGTGCTACTGTACTATTTCTATTTGGAATAAAAAATAAAGGATCATAACCAAATCCATTACTACCCATTCTCTCTTTTGCTATAACACCATTAAATGATGCAAGTGAAATAATAGGAAGAGGATCGTTTTCATGTCTTACATAGACTAAAGCACAATAATATTGAGCTTTTCTATCTTGCATTTTTACATCTTTTAATAAAGATAGTAATTTATCATTATTATCCTCATCACTTGCATTTTCACCTGCAAAACGAGCAGAGTAAATGCCAGGTGCTCCTTTTAAATAGTCAACACAAAGACCTGAATCATCTGCAAAGGCAGGTCTTTTTGCAATCTTACTTGCGTGACGTGCTTTTATTAAAGCATTTTCAACAAAAGATAAACCATCTTCAACTGGAGATTCTATATTTAAATCTGATTGTAAAATTATCTTAATATCAAGAGGGCTTAAAATCTCTTCAAACTCTTTTGCTTTATTCTTATTTGAAGATGCTAAAACTATTTCCATTGTATCACCTTTAAAAACTATCTTTTCTTGATAAAGCTCGTATAGCACTTTCACATGCTCTTGCTATAGCATTTTCTGCTGTTGGATAATGGAATGGAAATGATGCAAGATCGTCACAAGTCATACCCTTACTTATAGCTAAAGCTAAAAAGTTAGCTATGCTCTCTGCTCGTGCTATACACATTTCACACCCCATAATCTTTCTTGATTTTTCATCTACATAAAGACGTAAAATACCACCTTCTTTTCTTTTGACTCTAAAAATACCATCATTTGCTCTATATTCTGATGTTATAAAAGGATTGCCATTTTCAGATCTCTTTAACATTTGAGCTAAAGATAATCCTACAATAGCCATAGGTGGATCTGTAAATATAACTCTGGTTTTAGCTTTATTATCCTTTACATAAACATAAGGATAAGTAGCTGCATTAATACCTGCATTAGTACCCTGAATTTTAGCAAGAGATGTAGACATTAAAGACGTACATACATCACCTGCTGCAAAAATATGAGGTATACTTGTTTGCATTGTTTCTAAATCAACATCAATTAAACCTAAATGATTAAGTTTTACACCTATATTTCTTAAATTAAGACCTTCAATATTAGCTGCCCGAGAATGAGCTACTAAAGTTTTTTCCACATTTAGATAATTTTCTTTTTTATTATTATCTAAAAAATAAATACCAAAGCCATTATCTTCTTTTTCAATAGTTGATATTTTTGAATTTATAGCAAGTTTAATCTTGCTTGATAATAATGTAGAACCTACATTTAAAACATTAGAGTCTGTAATATCCCAAAGTTTATCTTTAGCAAAAATAGTTACATCACAACCTAAATAAGATAAAGCTTGACCTATTTGTAAACCAACAGCACCAGCTCCAAAAATAGCAAGTGACTTTGGTAGAGAATCTAGATCAAAAATATCCTTGGTAGTTAAAACATCACCTAATTTTGTAAATTCAAAAGGAATAACAGGATGAGCTCCTGTTGCAATAACGCATGTTTTAAATTTGATATTAACTTCATTATCTACACAAATATTATGATCATCTACAAAGGATGCTTTACCTATAACTCTTAAATCTTCTGGTATTTTATAGATAAAGGATAATATTTGAGTAGTAGCCTTTGCTCTAATTGCACGCAAAGAATTCATAACATCAGAGGTATCTATATCAAAATTACCATATAGATTAATACCATAATCTTTACTATGTTTTATTTGATAGACACAATTACCAGCCTCAATTAAAGATGCTGTTGGAATATCACCTGTTCTTTGAGCTGTTGTTCCTAAAGGACCAGATTCAACTAGGATACAAGTAGCACCTTTTGCTTTTGCTGCAATATATGCTTCAATACCTGCACTGCCTGCACCTATAATTAAAGTATCACAGCTTAAATCTTTCACCTAAACCTTCTTTATTGATTTAAAAACATAATTTTTTTTAAGTTTAACATTTATAACAAATTCTTTCTTGATATTTTTAAGAAAAAATGTGGGAATTTTTTAGATTTTTTAAGGTGAAAAATAAGATTAGCTTTTATTTATCTTGTATTTTAATTAGATTAAATCAGCATAAGGAAGAGATTTTATAAATTCTTCCATATAGGCAAAATCAACTTCATTATTTTTTTTAGGTAATTTAATTTTAGTTTTTTGCATATGTTTTAAGGTGAATTTACGTGCAAAAAAATACTTAAATTTCTCTTCTTTTAAGATAGTGCAGATAAATAAGGCTATATATTTATTTAAAGGAAATTTAGGGTAGAGGACATTAACATCATCTGATGCATAAAAAGCATGTTCTTGATAAAAAGCCTCTCCTATAGAACCATTATAACTTAAGGATATAGTATTACCCTTATGATTTGGAGCTTTATCTATAGTATTTGCTACACCATTATTAACACTAATAGCTCCTATAAAAGGTGTTGTGCCTAGCTTTTGTTCTTCTTTAGTTAAACGACTACCTGTCTTTATCTCAAAAAGAGAACTTAAAAGAAAAAAATCCCACTTATCTTTAGAAAGTTCTATATTTAAATTGAGATCTTTGTTTATAGGATTAAGATTTTTTGTAATAGGCATATTTATATTTAGGCTTTTTATATAGTTTTCCATATATAAAAAATCAGGCATGATCTTATTATCTTTAACTATGTAAGGTAGCTTTATTTTGCTTGCTTTTAAAAACTTTTTTCTCTTGCGTCCATATGAATACCTAAATCTCTCCTTATCTAAAATTGTTACTAAAAATAAGGCATTATATCTGTTTAAATGCTCACTATAGGCAAGAGCTATATTCTTACTACAAAAGACCATATCTTCAATATAATTATTAAAACCTACAGAACCTTGCCCATCACAAATAAGAGCAATACAATTACCTGAACTTACATAAGTGCTATCATATTTGCACTTAAACATAAGACCATTATTATTTTTCTTAGCTCCAATATAATAGATATCATCTCCTTTTTCTAAAACAGAAGTATTACATATCTTGCCATACTCAATTTTAGAAAAAATCTCATCTAAAGAAAAATACTTCCATCTATCTATATCTAAAGCTTTGTTGCTATCTAACTTATCTTGCATCATTATCTACTGTAATTTTATAGGCTAAAAAATCTTTAACTGTCTTTATAAAATCTGCTTTACTTAAAGATGAATAATCAGTTTCCATATAGGCCTCACATAACCACTCATCATTATAGGATACAGATTGAAGTGTACTTTTACCTAAGACTACTTTATTGTTTCTATACATTGAAAGATACTCTTTTTTAATACTCTCCCATCTATTAAATGCATCTACACGCCCTAAATTTTTCTTTTTGACAAAACCATCATCATGAAAATAAGCAAAAAATGTTTGTGTGTTTTCATCATGTGCTATATGTGCCTCCCACACCATAATACAAACATGTGTATTAACAGGACTAAAAAGCTCATCTCCCATAGAAAAAACAGCTTTTAAAGTATGATTTTTTAAAAGCTCCTTACGCTCTTCTTTAAATTTAGTACCTATAGCACAAGACATAGGAACAACTACTACACCTCTACCCCTAACACTTAGTAAATCAAGCATCTTTTTAACAAATTTTAATTCAACATTGTTTTTCTGACTATAAGGTGGATTTAATAGACCTACACTAAAACTTACATTATCTTTAGCTCTATACTTAAAACAATCACTATTTACTATATTTATAGCTCTATTGCCTCGCAAGATCATATTGGTAATAGCAATACTATAAATCCTAGCTTGTAACTCAATACCATAGATCTTATTATTTTTAATAGCATTAATTTCATCTATATTATGAGCTTTATCACTTAAATGTTTTAAAGCTGAAATTAAAAAACTACCTGTACCACAACAAATATCAATAACAGTATCATGTAGATTGATATTAGCAAGTTCACACATAAAATCACATAAGTGCTCTGGTGTTAAGACAATACCTAATTCATTTGCTGTATTATTAGCTGTATATTTTATAAATTCATGATAGAAGATACCTAAAGCATCTTGATGTGCATCTTTATCTTGTATCATAGGAATAATAAACAAATCTAATTGCTTTAAAAAGTACATTAAAGATCCATCTTCTTCTGCCTTTAAAGCTATAAGCTTTTGATGACTTTTTATAAGCTTAACTTCATTTAAGATTTGAGTGATTTTATCTTTATCTAAATTGTATTTATAGAGCACATTTTTAACATGCATAATAATGCTTTCAATTAAAGCTTCATTATTTGAGTTTAAGGCATAGGTTTTTAAAAAGAAATCATCACAAAGAGCAAGGAGACAACTTGCAATAAACATAATACGCTCTTGCATCTGAATCTGTAGCTTTTCATGCATAAGAGTATTATATGTTTTAGCTAAACTCTTTATCTCATGTAATGAAAACTTGCGACTAAGTCTTTTCTCCTCTACTAAATCTAAATAGTTTAAAGGTGTAAGTAAAATATTGTTACATTTAGAGAGCTCTTTATATTTAGTGCTACCTTTTTTAAAATAATAAGCATTAGCTAAAAAATCATCTTCTTTAGTTCCACTTATAGCAAGAGCTATAACATTAAACTCATCCTTTAAATATTTTGCATAATATAAAACACCATCTACAGCATATTTTTGTACTTTATCTAAAGAAGAACTCATATGTTCTTTTTTACTTTTCTTGCATTCAATAACTATTATGCTAGAACTATCATGTTCAAAAGTAATGATAAATTCAGGACGTGCTATACCTTTATTATTTATCTTGTATTCATCTAAAGGGCAAGAGTTAGGTTTAGCTCCTGCTCTTTTTAAACAATTTTTTATAATGCTAAGATTATTATCTATATGTTGAGCATAAACATAAAAGCCATCATTTTGTCCTATATCAAAGTGCATTAATTTTCTAGTTAAACTTTCTGTAAATTGTTCATTTTCAAAAGGCATGCTTATCTTCCTAAAATTATGTTTAGGAAAAGCATAAAGTGAAAGTTCAAAAGGCTAAAAATTTAGAGAGGATTTTTATAAAGGTATTAAAAAAAATAAGATAAATACTTAGTTTTTAAGAAGTTTTTTTCCTAAAATGTCATCTTATATGTTTATGCTTTTTTAACTAAACTCTTTAGAGATGACATTTATAAACTTTTATTTATGTTTAGGAGCTGCATGTGCTATTTTTTTTGGACAAATAGTAGATATTTTATCTTTATAAATTAATTGTGTTAATTTATTCACATCTAAAAGAGAAATAGTGTATTGATCAAAACCTACAATAATACCATCTAACTTAATACCTGTAATTAAAAAAACAGTTACAGGACTTTTAGTCTCTTTTAAAAATTTTAAAGCTCCATTTTGTCCACCTTCATTCATAAAGGAAGATGCTAAAGTAGCTTTGTTTTGATTATTCTTTTCCATTTTACTTATCTAATATACAAAAAATAAAGTCCTTGTGATTTTTTTGTTCTTACTTAAAACAAAATATTTCTTTTTTATGTAAAAACAAAATAAATCTCACCTGAACTAAAAATAATAATCTATGTATTTTAAAGTTAAATATTCTAGCACAAAATATTTAGACAAAATTTGCTATACCTAAAATTTATATAAAACTATATTAAAGCAGTCATTGCCTTATTGCTTTTAATTAAAAGTATATAAATTATTTTTTAGACAGAAATAATGTAATTTTCACATAGACAATTAAAGTTAATCTTATATGTATTTTATAAATAAAAAAATAGAATAAGTATTAAAATTTAGTGTATATATTAGAGATGATTTTTTAAGTGGTGCCCAGAGGCGGAATCGAACCACCGACACGGGGATTTTCAATCCCCTGCTCTACCGACTGAGCTATCTAGGCAACGGTGCTTATTAAAACATTTTATAAAAATTAAGTCAACAAAAAGTTTTATTTTTTTTGTAATTTTTTAAAAATACCATAAAAATCAATAGATTAACAACTATTAAACTTTGTATTTATCTTATTGATTTTATTAAAAAAGATAGAAAAATAGCTAAAAATAACTAAATTTTTATAAAATTTTATAAATTTTCCTTAAAATTTCTAATTTAAAACATTAAATCTAATTTAAAACAAAAAAATAAGGAGATGCTTTTATTACATCTCCTCACTAATTTTTAATAATTTTTTGAGTTTATTTTACTTTACCACAGCAATCTTTATATTTTTTACCAGATCCACATGGGCAAGGAGCATTACGTCCTATATGTAAATTTTCACCTTGAGCTTTTATCTTTTCAGATAAAGCTCTTTGCTCCTCTTGTAAACGCTCAATCTCTCTCTTTTGCTCTTCACTAAGCTCAGGTAATCTTATCTGTATTCTTGATAAGGTACGAATTACTTGATATTTTAAATTCTCAAGCATCTTAGTAAATAAGTTGAAAGATTGAATCTTATACTCATTTTTTGGATTCTTTTGAGCATAACCTTGAAGACCAATACCTTGACGCATATAGTCCATAGCAGCTAAGTGTTCTTTCCATAATGTATCAATACATTGTAACATTATGCTCTTTTCTAATTGAACTTGATTCTCATGTCCAATTATTTCACACTTAGTCTTATATAGATCAGTTGCAATATCAATGATCTTTTGACGTATATCATCTTCAACAAGCTTACTATCTTCAGCCATCCATGCTCTTATATCTGCCTCAATATCAAAGTCTTCTTTTAGCCTATCTTTAAGCTCGTCAACTTTCCAACTTTCAGCAAGAGAATTTGGCTCAATATATTCATCAATAACGCTATCTAAAACGTCACCACGAATAGTCTCAATAGTTGAGCTAATATCCTCACCATCTAAAAGAGCATTTCTCTCTTCATAAATAACTTTACGTTGTTGATTTGCCACATCGTCAAATTCAAGTAAACTCTTTCTTATATCAAAGTTTCTTGTTTCAACCTTTCTTTGAGCTGACTCAATTGCACGTGTAACAAGCTTATGCTCAAGTGGCTCACCCTCTTCCATACCCATCTTCTTCATGAAGTTCTTTAGTCTCTCAGAACCAAACATCTTCATTAGATTATCATCCATAGATAGATAGAATCTTGATGAACCAGGGTCACCTTGACGACCTGCACGACCACGTAACTGATTATCAATACGACGAGATTCGTGACGCTCTGAACCTATAATATGTAAACCACCTGCTGCAAGTACTAAATCATGACGCTCTTGCCATTCTTTATGTACTCTTTCTCTATCTGCATCAGTTATATTATCACCTAATGCAAGTAGATCTGCTTGCTCATTACCACCTAGGATAATATCAGTACCACGACCTGCCATATTAGTTGCAATAGTTACAGTACCAGGTCTACCTGCTTGAGCTACAATATGAGCTTCCTTTTCGTGGAATTTTGCATTTAATACTTGATGCTCAATCTTAGCCTTAGTTAAAAGGTGAGATAATTTTTCTGAGTTCTCAATTGAAATAGTACCAACTAAAACAGGTCTATTTTTCTTAACGTTCTCTTTGATATCCTCAATAATTGCATTAAACTTTTCACGCTCTGTCATATAAATAAGATCAGGCATGTCTTGTCTAATCATTGGTTTATTTGTTGGTAATACAACAGTTCTTAAACCATAAATTTGTTGGAACTCATAAGCTTCAGTATCAGCAGTACCAGTCATACCTGCAAGTTTTGTATACATTCTAAAGTAATTTTGGAATGTAATAGATGCAAGTGTTTGATTTTCTGCATTAATCTTAACATGTTCTTTAGCTTCAATAGCTTGATGTAGACCTTCAGACCAACGTCTACCTTCCATCTTACGACCAGAGTGCTCATCAATAATAACAACTTGACCATTGTCAATAACATAGTCAACATCACGTTTAAATAAAGCGTGAGCACGTAAAGCTGCCATTACATGGTGTAATAGCATGATATTTGAGCTTAAGAATAAAGAATCATTTTCTTTTAGAAGACCTTTTTCACGTAGAAGTTCTTCTACATATAATTGACCTCTTTCAGTAAGATAAGCTTGGCGTAATTTTCTATCTACACTAAAGTGTCCTTCACCTTGATATTCTTCTGTATCTTCTTTTTCTTGTTCTTTTAGATTTGGAATAATAGTATCAATTTGAATATATAAATTTGAACTATCTTCTGCTGCACCTGAAATAATTAAAGGAGTACGAGCCTCATCAATTAAAACAGAGTCAACTTCGTCAACTAGAGCATAAAATAATGGTTTTTGAACTCTTTGCTCTGCAGAATATGCCATATTGTCACGAAGATAATCAAAACCAAATTCATTATTAGTACCATAGGTAATATCGCAATTATAAGCAGCTCTCTTTTCATCTGCATTCATGCCAGGAATATTACAACCTACAGTCATACCTAAAAATTCATAAAAAGGTCTTGACCAGCTTGAGTCACGACGTGCTAAGTAATCATTTACAGTAACAACATGCACACCTTTTTCATAAAGTGCATTTAAATAACATGGTAATAAAGCAGTTAAGGTCTTACCTTCACCTGTTTTCATTTCAGCTATTTGATTTTCATTTAAAACCATACCACCTAAAAGCTGAACATCAAAAGGACGAAGACCTAAGGTACGTTTAGCAACTTCTCTTGCTACAGCAAAAACTTCAGGTAATAGAGACTCTAAACTTTCACCATCTCGTAATCTTTTTTTAAACTCAAGAGTTAAATCTTTAAAAGCACCATCTTCAAGTTCAAGATATTTACTTTCAAGGGAGTTTATTTGTTTAACTATCTTATTTAGTCTTCTGATAGTTCTTTGATTACTTGTACCAAATATTTTTGTAACTATCGTTGTAATAAACATATAACTTCACTTTATATATAAAAATAACAAAATAATCAAAGCACAAGTACAAGTGAGTTTAAACTGATATTCATAAATATCAATAACACAAAAAGATGTACTTTGAAAATCGATAAATTAATGTAACATAAATTACATTAGAGTTCACTTATATACATATATAAAAGAAATTTTTCTTTAATACATGTTTTTAAGTCATAAAAACCATTAAAAATGATTTAGTATAATACTTTAATTAACTTCACTAATAAAGTATTGATCTTATTAGATAAGCTTAATTTATAAAAATTACATCTAAATTTGCCTATTTTATACTTTCAATAAATCTTATTTAAAAATAAATCTTTATTTTTAAGAATTTTAATAAAGTTAATCTCAATATAAAAAGAGCAAAAAAAGACTATAAATCCATAATAAATTCCTATATAAAAGCTTTATATGCAAATTTTATAAAAATTTATAAATCTAGGCTTTTATGTCAACTTTATATTTATTGTAACATAGTGATTAATTTCAAAAAAGCTACAAAAATAAAAGCTTTTAATCAGAAATTTAAAAGTAAAAATAAATTTATTTTTAAATGTATATAAGATAGATATTTATATGAGATATGATCTTGAGATTGGAGCGGGAAACGAGGTTCGAACTCGCGACCCCAACCATGGCAAGGTTGTGCTCTACCAACTGAGCTATTCCCGCAAAAAGATGTAATTTAAATTTTATTTTGGAGCGGGAAACGAGGTTCGAACTCGCGACCCCAACCATGGCAAGGTTGTGCTCTACCAACTGAGCTATTCCCGCAAAAAAATGCAATTTAAATTTTACTTGGAGCGGGAAACGAGGTTCGAACTCGCGACCCCAACCATGGCAAGGTTGTGCTCTACCAACTGAGCTATTCCCGCAATAAGTGCAAAATATTATAAATATAGAATAAGAAAAATCAAGCTTTTTTTTATAAAAAACTTTTGTAAAATAATTATATATTTGATAATAAAAGATATTTTTATTATAAGTCACAACTATATTTTCTTATGTTACAATCTCAAAATAGTTTTAACTTATTTTTTTAGGTCTAATTAAATGTCAATTATTAATAATATTTTAAAGGTTTCAGAGACTTTAACCCCTCTTTCAACCTTAACCTATTTATCATCAAGACTTACTGATGTACCTCTAGGTAAAACTACACAATTTCTAATAAAGCAATTTATTAAAACCTATAAAATCAATTTAGATGAAATTGAGCAAAGTGATCTAAATGAATATAAAACTTTTAATGAATTCTTTATAAGAAAATTAAAAGCAGATGCTAGACCTATAAATCATGATTGTATTGCAATATCACCTGTAGATGGAACTATAGGTGAGGCTAACACTATTAAATATGGTCGTTTAATTCAAGCAAAAGGTCTTGATTACTCTTTACTTGCTCTTTTAGGCGGTAATCAAGATGATGCAAATCTATTTAAAGATGGTAAGTATGTATGTACTTATTTATCTCCAGCTAACTACCACAGAATACATATGCCATGTGATGGTAAATTAGTAAAAACAGTACATATTCCAGGTAAACACTTCCCTGTTGGTAAGAAAAATATTTCACACATGGAAGATCTTTATACTAAAAATGAAAGACTTGTTTGTTTCTTTGAAACTCAAAATGGTCCTATGTCTGTCATTATGGTGGGAGCTGCCCTAGTAGGTTCAATTGGTACAGTATTTTCAGGTACTGTAGTTCGCCGTAAAGGTATTGAAGTTAAAGATTATAAAAAAGAAAATCTTAACTTTAAACGTGGCGATGAATTAGGTCATTTTAAATTTGGTTCAACAGTAATAACTACTTTTGCTAAAGGTTTTGGTGAAATTAATGACCATTTAAAACAAGGTATTGCTGTAAAAATGGGTCAAAGCATGATTGTTAATCAAACCTCAAAGATTGAATAACAAAATTAAACATGAATGGCAACTTTATTATATAAATTTATTTATCTTTGTGCTTTAATTCTCAATCTTGTGAATAAATTTTGGCTAACATAAAAAATATATACTAAAATACGATAAATTATTTATATTTTCTGTTATATTTATAAACGTTTTTTGCATTCTAGTCGGAGACCTCTATTTGGGGTCATTTCGATACTTAGGAGATACACGTGGAGAAAATTCAAACTGACGTTGCAATCGTTGGTGCTGGTGGTACTGGTTTACGTGCAGCTATTGCTGTTGCACAAGCAGATCCAAAGCTACGTATTGCACTCATTTCTAAAGTTTACCCAATGCGTAGCCACACTGTAGCAGCAGAAGGTGGTGCAGCTGGTGTTACTAGAGATGACGATTCATATCAAAAACACTTTGAGGACACTGTAGCTGGTGGTGACTGGCTTTGTGAGCAAGATGTTGTAGAATACTTTGTTCGTCATACAACAGAAGAATTAATACAACTAGAGCACTGGGGCTGTCCTTGGAGCCGTAAAGAGAATGGTGATGTAAACGTACGTCGTTTCGGTGGTATGAAAGTACCTCGCACATGGTTTGCTGCTGATAAATCAGGCTTCCATATGCTACACACACTATTCCAAGCATCAATTCAATTCCCATCAATTCAACGTTTTGATGAGCATTTTGTTTTAGATCTATTAGTACAAGATGGCGTTTGCCGTGGTGTAGTTTGTTACGATCTACAAAATGGTACATTCCGTCAAATTAATGCTAAGGCAGTTGTTCTTGCAACTGGTGGTGCAGGTCGTGCTTATATCTTCAATACTGATGGTGGTATTGTTACTGGTGACGGTATTTCTTTAGCTTATCGTCATGGTGTACCTATTCGTGATATGGAATTCGTTCAATATCACCCAACAGGTCTATTAGGCTGCGGTATTCTAATGACTGAAGGCTGTCGTGGTGAAGGTGGTGTTCTTTATAATAAGGATGGTTACCGTTACCTACAAGACTATGGTCTAGGCCCTGAAACTCCAGTTGGCCAACCAAAGAACAAGTATATGGAACTAGGTCCTCGTGATCGTGTTTCACAAGCTTTCTGGCAAGAGTCTCAAAAGGGTAGAACAATTAAGTATCCATTAGGTGAAGCTGTTCATCTAGACTTAACTCACTTAGGTGAAAAATACCTACATGAGCGTCTACCAATGATTTGTGAACTTGCACAAACTTACTCAGGTGTTGACCCAGTTAAACAACCAATCCCAATTCGTCCTGTTGTTCACTATACAATGGGTGGTATTGAGACTGATGGCAGAACTAAGACTCCAATGGATGGTCTATATGCTGCTGGTGAATGTGCATCTGTTGGTATTCACGGTGCAAACCGTCTTGGTTCTAACTCTCTTGTTGAAACTATCGTATTTGGTAAGGTTGCAGGTGATGCTGCTGCAGAGCGTGCTCATGAAGTAACTAAAGACTTCGATAGCAAGGAATTAGATCGTCAAGCAGAAGCTGCAGAAGCTCGTGCTCTATCACTATTTGATGTTCAAGGTGATGAGTCTCAATACAAGATTCGTACAGAAATGGGCGAATCAATGGAAAAAGGTGTTGGTATCTATCGTGAGCAAGAGTCAATGCAAGAGACTGTTAATGTTTTAGCTGACTTAAGCAAACGTATTAAGAACGTACCTGTTTCAGATAGAGGTCGTGTATTCAATACTGAGTGGATGAACTTAATTGAGTTAAATTACACTCTAGATTGTGCTCAAACAATTGTACACTCAGCTATCAATCGTAAAGAGTCACGTGGTTCACACCAACGTTTAGACGGTCCTAACGGTGCTTATAAAGAGCGTGATGACGTTAAATACTTAAAGCACACTATCGCTACATTTGATAAGGAAACTGGTTTACCTAAGATTTCTTATAGCGATGTTAAGATCACATCTTTCCAACCTGCAAAACGTGTTTACGGTGCAGAAGCTGAAGCTGCAGAAGCTGCAAAAAAGGCCAAGGAGAGTAAATAATAATGGACCAAAAAACTAAGAAAATAACCGTTGTTCGTTACCGCCCAGAGCAGGATGACAAGCCATGGAATCAAACCTTTGATGTTCCATATGCACAAGAAACATCTATTTTAGATGCTCTTTTCTACATCAAAGATCACTTTGATTCAACCTTATCATTCCGTTGGTCATGTCGTATGGCTGTTTGTGGCTCATGTGGTATGATGGTAAACGGTGTTCCTCACCTAGCATGTAAGACTTTCTTACGTGATTATGAGGATAAGAATGAAATTACTATCGCTCCTTTAGATAATTTCCCTATTGAGCGTGATTTAGTTGTTGATATTTCTGATCTAATTGAAAAGATTGAACGTATTAAGCCATACATCATTCCAACAGAGAAAGACAAGAATATGCCTTTAACTAAGACATATCGTCAAACTCCACAACAAATGGAAGCTTATCGTCAATTCGCTCAATGTATTAACTGTGGTTGTTGTTATGCAGCTTGTCCACAATACAAGCTTAACAAGGAATTTATAGGCCCTGCTGCTCTAACCTTGTTATACCGCTATAACATTGATAGCCGTGATGGTGGTACTAAGGTACGTTTACCATTCTTGAATCAAGAAGAAGGTGTTTGGGGTTGTACATTCGTTGGCTACTGCTCAGAAGTATGTCCAAAACACGTTGATCCATCTTCAGCAATTCAATTAGGTAAGAAGATGTCAGCTACTGACTATGTAATTTCAATGTTTAAACCGGAGTAATAAGATGAGCGAGACTAAATCATATCGCAAGCCTTACAATCCACCTGTAGAGGCTACTTGGTGGGCGAAGAATCCATTTTTCTTCCGCTACATGCTCCGTGAGGCTACAGCTGTTCTAGGTCTTTTTGTAGGTCTTGAAATCATGTTAGGTGTATTCCTATTTAGCTTAACTGACTTCAACGATCCTGTAATTACCGCAGGTTCAGCAGCACCTTACCTTTGGTGGGTACAAGATTTCTTAGGAAATCCTTTAATTATTCTATTAAACTTAGCAAGCTTAGTTGCTGTATTATTCCATGCTGTAACATGGTTTGCTTTAATGCCAAAAGCAGTTCGTGTATTTATGAACAAGACAACAACAGAATTACTACCTGAGTCATTCGTTGTTATGGCTTTATATGGCGCTTTAGGTGCTGTTACAGTTATTGTTCTGCTAGCAGCTTTAATTACCGCACCTTAATAGGAGATGATATAAATGGAAAAACATCAACCTCGTGCAGATGAACCTATTTATTGGTTACTATTCGGTGCTGGTGGTATGGTTCTTGGTATTTTCGTACCAGCAATTATTTTACTTTTAATTTTTGCAGGTATGGGTTCACCAGATCTAAACAATGGTCTATTATCATATCAACACGTTGCTGGTATGTTAGGCAATTGGTTCTTCTCACTAGTAATTTTTGGTAGTGTTGCTTTAATTTTCTGGCACACATTACACCGTATTTACCACTCATTACACGACTTCACAATTCGTGTAACTAAACTACACTGGTTCTTACTATACGGTGGTGCTGCAGCATTAACATTTATGTTACTTGCATTCCACTTAGTGGCATATGTAAAGTTATTCTAATTTTTTAAAATTAGATAATTAATATGTAACTTGTATAAATACAAGTAAAAAAAGAGGATCTGTTTTTTGCAGATCCTTTTTTTATTTAAAATTATCATTTACTCTAATGCTTTAGTATTTTATTGAACATTTTCAGAAATTTTGTCTTTATAATTTTGAAATAAAATTTTAAAAAATATTTTTTTATTTTTATAAAAATAAACTAAATCATTTGTAATACGCTCTATATTAAAGTCATATAAAAAATAAATAAAGTGCTAATATATTGTTTATTAAAGAAAGCATTGGCTAATAATATATCTTTTATGCTTTTCTTGAATATTTTTTTATAAGTAAGATAGATAAAGCTCTTCTATTTTTTAATAAAGCCCCTTTATTTTTTGTTTTTTCTCTTATTTTTTTTGTTTTATATCCTATTTTTTTTTGTTATAATTTCGCATCAAAAAATTTTTATTACAAAAATATCTAATCATTGAGGATCTCAAAAAGTGAAAAAAACTAAAATGGTTTGTACCATCGGCCCTAAATCAGAAAACAAAGAAACAATGAAGACTTTATTAGATGCAGGTATGAACGTAATGCGTCTAAACTTCTCACACGGTGACTTTGTTGAGCATGGTGGCAGAATAGATAATCTAGAAGCAATCATGAAAGAGACTGGTAAAGTTTTCGCTATTCTTTTAGATACTCGTGGTCCAGAGATCCGTACTTGTAAACTAGAAGATGGTCAAGACATTCAATTAGTAACAGGTCAAAAAATTACTATTACAACTGATGAGTCTGTAATTGGTAATCGTGAAATCATCGCTGTTAACTATCCTGATTTTGCTAAAGACGTAAGAGCAGGCGATAGAGTTTTATTAGATGATGGTTTAATTGAATTAGTTGTAACTTCAACAACAGATACAACTGTTGAGTGTGAAGTTCAAAACAATGGTTCTTTAGGTGAGAAGAAAGGTGTAAACCTACCTAATACTCACATTTCAATGCCATTCTTATCAGAGCACGATCAAAGAGATATCAAATGGGGTATTACTAAAGGTATCGACTTCGTTGCAGCATCATTTACAAGAAACAAGAGAGATGTTTTAGACATCCGTGAGTTCTTAGATGCAAATGGCGGTAAAGACGTTCACATTATTGCTAAGATCGAAAACCAAGAAGGTTTAGATAATTTTGAAGACATTCTAGACACTGCAGATGCAATCATGGTTGCTCGTGGTGACTTAGGTGTTGAAATCCCAGCTCAAGAAGTTATCTTCGCTCAAAAACGTATTATTCAACGTTGTAACGAAGTTAACAAGCCAGTTATCACTGCAACTCAAATGTTAGATTCTATGATTAAGAATCCACGTCCAACACGTGCAGAAGCTGGTGACGTTGCTAACGCAATTTTAGACGGTACTGATGCAGTTATGTTATCAGGTGAGTCAGCTAAGGGTAAATATCCTCTACAAGCTGTTAAGACAATGGCTACAATCTGTGATAGAACAGATAAAGAAATTGAACCACGTTACATGTCACATGAAGATATGAAGAATGCTGGTATCACTAGAGCTGTTTGTCAATCAGTTGTTGAAGCTTCAGAAGTTCTAGACATCAAATTAATTATTTGTGCAACAGAAAATGGTGGTACTCCACGTAATCTACGTCGTCACTTCCCTCACGCACAAATTCTAGCTCTATCTTCAAATGTTAAGACTGCACGTCAATTATGTGTAGTTCGTGGTGTTATCCCTGTAATTGCAGATAACATTGAGTCTACAGACGGCTTCTTTGAACAAGGTATGAAGATTGCTCTAGAGTTAGGTCTAGCTCAAAAGGGTGAAGATGTAATTATGGCTAACAACGCTTTAGTTCCATCAGGTACAACAAATACCCTATCAGTTCACACTCTATAATTTTCTAAATTAAAAGAGTAAAAAAGCCCAGCTTTAATGCTGGGTTTTTTATTATTTACAAACAATAAAAAAGCCCACTAAAAAGTGAGCTTTTCTTTTATATTTATAATTACTCAGGTAAACCTAATTTCTTCTTGATAATAGCATTTACCTTATTCTTCTCTTCCTCAGGAATATTATCCCAAGCTTCCTTAACTGGAGTAATTAAGGCAATTGCTCTATCAATAGGTTCAGTCTCTAAACCAGTAGATGCTTCATTTAATAAGTATTTAATGTGCTCATATAAGTTATTAATAGGCTCATATAAATTCTTATCAACATTAGGATCTAAAGACATTTGTAAACCATTAACAATACCTAAAGCTTTAGATATCTTTTCTGCCTTTAATTTATAATCCTTTCTATCAATAGCACCCTTTGCTTGTGATAGTCTGTCAATTAAACCCTCATATAACATTTGAGTTATACGATGTGGATCAGCAACTGACATTTCAGCATCTAAATCTGTCTTTTTATAAGCCTTAAAGTAGCGACCATAAGCCATTCTAAAAACTCCAAATATATAAAAATACTGTAGTATATTATATATTAATTTAACAATATTTTCTAAATATAACAATGACTACTTATATTGACTAAAATTATGAGTTTCTTTGCTTTATACAAAGTTTTATTCTACGATCTAATTTATTGCCATTTAATATAGTCTTTTAAATTTATTCTTTTATGTGACGAACTTATATTCTAAGCATTATGTATGAATAAAATAATTCATATATGCACATTTTTAATGAATATATCATAAATTTATTATTTTATTCAATAAAGGTTAAAATAAATTAAGTCTCAATAAAAATATATAATTTTTTATACCATAGCAAAGAGCCTATCTTATGTTTAAGATAGGCTCTTTTGAAACTTAAGCTAAAGAGTCTAAAAGAACACCTTTAACTTCTTTATCTTCTTTTGTAGACGTTGTTATTTGTTTTGCATCTTTTACATCTAAAGCTGCTTTTGAGTTTAATACTTGATCTTGATACTTTCTTATAGAAGAAATCATTCGTATGTATTCTTCTGAAGGAATTTGTCTTACAAGTTCATCATTTTCAGTATCAGTAATACTAATAGTTGTACGACCTATTTCTTCATTTACATCAAAAGAAAGAGATAAAGCTTTTGGTGCTATTTCATCTAAGATTTCCTTAGTTCTTTTTATAATTTTTGCATCTTCTTTATTACTTCTTTCTATTTCTTTTTTCTTATTATCAAGAGTCTCTTGTAATGATTCTTCTATGTCTTTTTCTTCACTTCTTAAAGATTCAGCAATTCTAGACATCTGCTCTTGTTGCTGTGTAGAAATGTCTCTAAGCTCTTCTGCAGAATCTTGTACTTTTGTGATATTTTCACTAGTTTTTGATTTAACCACTCTATGAAAATTAACAATTTTGTTATTTCTTTTTGCAGGTGGTTCTATATCATATGCACTATTAAATCTTGAAATTATCATCCTATATTCCCCCCTAAAACTAGGTGGTTTTTTAGTAGTTATATATACTAACCCAATATACCTATATATTCGTCATTTTACATAGTTAACTTTATAAAATCTTCATCTTTTTTTATGGAAAATTTTACTAGTATAGTTTATATATAAAATAAAAATAAACCTATGTAAAATCAACTAGAATAAATGCTTTCTTTCTAAATTTTTAAGTACAAAAAATCCAGACAATTAAAAGTCTGGATCTTAAATAAAATTCAATAATTATCTAATAAAATCAAATAATGTTGATTGATTAACAAAACCAAAAGCTTGTTGTGATAAAGCTAATGCTTGTTGAGCTTGCATTAAGTTAGAAACAGCCTCAAATGTATCAATTTCAGTTACATTTGCCTTTGCCTCTGACTTGATTAAACCTAAAGACTCATCTGAA
>JARHZF010000122.1 GCA_029258325.1 Anaerobiospirillum sp.
CTTCTTAGTTAATGTTGTAACTAAAACTCTCTCATTTCTCTCTGATGCTAAACGACACTCTGACATTAAATCATCAACTTGTGTCTTAACCTCTCTTATCTCAATAATAGGATCTAATAAACCTGTAGGTCTTATAATTTGCTCTACAATATTATCCTTTGATTGTGAAAGCTCATGCTCTGCAGGTGTTGCAGATACATATATAGTTTGAGGTTGCATCTTTTCAAATTCAGAAAACTTAAGTGGTCTATTATCAAATGCAGATGGTAAACGAAAACCAAATTTAACTAAATTTTCTTTTCTTGATCTATCGCCTCTATACATAGCACCTATTTGTGGCACTGTTACATGTGACTCATCAATAATTAAAAGACCATCTTTTGGTAAATAGTCAAATAGACAAGGTGGAGCCTCACCCTCTTTTCTTCCTGTTAAATAACGTGAATAGTTTTCAATACCAGAGCAATAGCCTACTTCATTTATCATTTCAATATCATAAGCAGTTCTCTCTCTTAATCTTTGCTCTTCTAAAAACTTCATATTTTCTAAAAAATAATTACATCTATCATTAAGCTCAAGCTTAATCTCCTCAACAGCACGAGTTAAAATTTCTTTTGGTGTTACATAGTGTGTCTTTGGAAAAATAGTAATACGTGGAATTTCGGCTATAATCTCACCTGTTAGTGGATCAAATTTACTAATTCTTTCAACTTCATCATCAAAAAGCTCAATTCTATAAGCTTCATCTTCAAGTTCAGATGGGTGTACATCAATACAATCACCCCTAACTCTAAATGTACCTCTACTAAAGGCTATATCATTTCTTTGATATTGTAATGTTGATAATCTATCTAAAATATCTCTTTGTGAAATTATCTCGCCACGTGAGATATGTAAAATCATTTTAAGATATGTTTCAGGCTCACCTAAACCATAGATTGCAGATACAGAACATACAATAACAACATCACGTCTTTCCATTAGTGCTTTAGTTGCAGATAGACGCATTTGATCAATATGATCATTAACTTTTGCATCCTTTTCAATAAAAGTATCTGTAGCTGCAACATAAGCTTCTGGTTGATAATAATCATAATAAGATACAAAGTATTCAACTGCATTATGAGGAAAGAACTCACGCATCTCTCCATAAAGCTGAGCTGCAAGTGTCTTATTGTGCGACAAAATCATTGTAGGTCTATTAAGCTTTGCTATAACAGATGCCATAGTAAATGTTTTACCAGAACCTGTTACACCAAGTAAGGTTTGAGCAAACTCGCCTTTATTAACATTAGAAACTAACTTATCTACAGCCTCTTTTTGACAATCAGATATCTGAAATGGACTTTCTAAAATAAAATTATTTTTCTTTGCCATGCCTAGACCTAAATTAAAAATAAAAAAAACTCTTTTAAATTTTATTATGACATCTTTAGCTTTATAAGCATATTTATTTTTTTATAAATAGCTAAAAAGAAAGAAGGACGCCTATCTAGCGTCCCTCCTTTTATAACTTAGGTATTAAGCACCAAAGTTATCAAATAGAATGTTGTCATCCTCAACACCTAAGCTGTGTAACATGTCAACACATGACTTAGTCATCATAGGAGGACCACACATATAGAACTCACAATCTTCAGGAGCTTTGTGGTTCTTTAAGTAGTTCTCATAAAGAACATTGTGAATAAAGCCAGTTGCACCAGTCCAATTATCTTCAGGTAATGGCTCTGATAGAGCTAAATGCCATGTGAAGTTTGGATGTGTCTTTGCTAACTCGTCTAACTCTTCAACATAGAAAGCTTCTTTTAGTGAACGAGCACCATACCAGAAAGAAATTCTACGTTTTGAATCAAGTCTCTTTAATTGGTCGAAGATGTGTGAACGCATTGGAGCCATACCAGCACCACCACCAATGAAGACCATTTCATTATCAGTTTCACGAGCAAAGAATTCACCAAATGGACCTGAAATTGTTACCTTATCACCTGGCTTTAATGACCAAATGTAAGATGACATGATACCAGCTGGAATCTCTTTGAACTTACCAAATGGAGGAGTTGCAATACGCACGTTAAGCATAATTAAACCCTTCTCATCTGGATAGTTAGCCATTGAGTAAGCACGAATTGATGGTTCATCTACCTTTGATACAATCTCAAATAGACCAAATTTTTCCCAATCTTCACGATATTGCTCAGGGATATCAAAATCCTTATAAGCAACAGTATGAGGCTCAGCTTCAATTTGGATATAACCACCAGCTCTGAATGGAACTTCCTCACCCTCAGGTACTCTTAAGCGTAATTCTTTGATGAATGTAGCTACGTTGTCATTTGACTCAACAGTACATTCCCACTTCTTAACACCAAATACTTCTGCTGGTAATTCAATTTCACAGTCAGTCTTAGCTGTAACCTGACATGCAAGTCTCCAGCCTTCTTTAATTTGACGCTTTGTAAAGTGTGAATACTCAATAGGTAAAACGTCACCGCCACCTTGAGTTACTTTAACTTTACATTGACCACAAGCACCACGACCACCACAAGCTGATGATACAAACACGCCTTGATTTGATAAATCATTTAATAGTTTGTCACCTGCTGGGCATTTCATTGCTAAGCTTGGATCACCATTTACACCGATAGTGATGTCGCCTGATTGTACTAAGAATTTCTTAGCTACAAGAATTAGTGCAACTAAAAATGCAACTAATAAAACGAACATCAATACACCTGACACTATTGTAAACATGTCTCCCCCTTAGAGCTGAATGCCTGAGAAGGACAAGAAGCCTAAGGCCATAAGTCCTGTGATGATGAATGTTTGAGCAAGACCACGAATACCATCTGGTGCATTTGCATACTTCATCTTCTCACGAATAGCTGCAAGAAGAACAATTGCAAGTGCCCATGATAAACCTGAACCTAAACCATAAACAACAGATTCTGCAAAGTTGTATTCACGTTGAACCATGAATGATACACCAGCGAAGATAACGCAGTTTACAGTAATAAGTGGTAAGAAGATACCTAATGCACTATATAAAGATGGAACAAACTTGTCTAAGAACATCTCTAACATTTGAACTAAAGCTGCAATAACACCAATATATGTAATGAAGCTTAAGAATGATAGGTCAAGACCTTCTACAAGAGCATCTGGTTTTAAAATGTAAGTGTTAATAATGTTATTAACAGGAACAGCTAAAACCTGAACCATCACAACAGCCATACCTAAACCTGCTGAGGTAGAAACTTTCTTTGACACAGCAAGGAAAGTACACATACCTAAGAAGAAGGCTAAAGCCATATTCTCAATAAAGATTGACTTTACAAAAAGTGATAGATAATGTTCAACCATGATTAATGAGCCTCCCCTTTAGTATCATACTCAGGAGCTTCAACTAAATCTTTACGATAAGTCTTAACAGCCCAAATTAATAGACCTACTAGGAAGAAACCACATGGTGGCATTACAAATAGACCTACAGGAACATACCAACCACCATTGTTTACAGTTTCAAATAAAGTAATGCCAAACCATGAGCCTGAACCAAATACTTCACGAACTGTTGCAATGATACATAGAACTAGCATGTAACCTAAACCGTTACCTATACCATCAAATAGTGATGGAACTGGTGGGTATTTAAGAGCAAAGCCCTCTGTACGACCCATAACGATACAGTTAGTAATAATTAGACCTACGTATACAGATAATTGCTTTGATAGATCGTATGCAAATGCCTTTAGCACTTGGTCAACCAAGATAACTAAAGATGCAATAATTGTCATCTGTGCAATAATACGCACTGAGCCTGGGATGTAGTTACGTGTACATGATACTGCGAAGTTTGCAAGAGCACACACACAAGTAACAGAAATACCCATAACGAATGCAGTCTTCATGGAAGAGGTAACAGCAAGTGTAGAACAAATACCTAACACTTGAACCATAACTGGGTTATTCGCGATTAGCGGATCTAATAATGCCTCTTTCCATGTTGGAGATTTTACGTCACTCATTTACTTGTCTCCACCATTACGAATTTTGTCTAAAAATGGCTTATAAGCGTTATCCATCCAGTATTTAACTGCATTGTTTACGCCTACTGATGTTAAAGTAGCACCTGATAAAGAATCTATTTCAAAATCTTTACCATCACCTGTCTTATCAGCATTTTTAGTAATAGCAAAACCATATTGACCTTCTGCATTATTTAGTTTCTTACCAACCCATAATGCTTGCCAACGTGGATTATCGATTTCAGCACCTAGACCTGGAGTTTCACCATGGCTATAGAAACCTACTGACTCGATAGTATTACCATCTTTGTTTAAGCCAATATAACCAAACATTGTTGACCATAGACCTTGACCATAGAATGGAAGAATGATGCGTGTTACTTCACCTTCTGCATTCTTTGAGAAATATACTGGCATATATTTAGTTCTAGCACGAATATGTGCATAGTCTTGATCTGCTGGAATTGCAACAGCTGTAGCAGCTTGCTTTGCTAAAGAAGCAAAGTTATAACCATCAGCTTCTGCCTTTTTATCTTCAACAAATAAACCAGTATCTAGATCTAATAGATTTGCTTCAATGTACTTACTATATGTATCACCTACAGAACCTTCAATCTCAAGGCCTGAAACCTTTAAGATACTCTTTTGTCTGTCATTAATAACTGCTGCCTTTTGGAATGGGCCAAGAGCAACTACAGCACTAGAAACTAATACTGAGCATACTAAACAGAATGAAATAATAACAACAAAGGTTCCTAATATGGAGTCTTTATTAAATTTAGGCACGACTAGCTCTCCTCTTGATATTGCGTTGAGTTGCTAAGTAGTCAAATAGTGGAGCCCAGCAGTTTGCAAATAAAATTGCAAGCATCATACCTTCTGGATATGCAGGGTTTACTACACGAATTAGCACAACCATCACACCAATCAATAGACCAAAGTGCCATTTACCTCTATTTGTAAATGAACTTGATACAGGATCAGTTGCCATAAATACAGTACCAAATGCAAAACCACCTAATACAATGTGCCAAATGAAGCTCATTGAGAACATGTTGTTTGTATCTGAACCTATAGCATTGAATAATGAAGATGTTATGAAAGCACCAATTAAAATACCTAGCATGATACGCCATGAAGCAATACCAGTTACTAAAATGAATGCAGCACCAATTAAAATCATTAGTGTTGAACCTTCACCTATTGAACCTGGAATATTACCTAAGAAAGCGTCCATCCATGTGATCTTCTCGCCTAGTACGTTTACTAGAGCAGCTTCACCACCTTCTTGCCATTGAGCTAAAGGAGTTGCACCTGAGAAACCATCTACTGGTACCCAACATAGTGTACCTGAAATGTTTGCAGGATATGAGAAGAATAAGAATGCACGACCTACTAATGCAGGGTTCATGAAGTTACGGCCAGTACCACCAAATACTTCTTTACCAATTACAACACCAAAAGTAATACCTAAAGCAGCTTGCCATAGAGGAATTGTTGGTGGAACAATTAAAGCAAATAAGATAGATGTTACGAAGAAACCTTCGTTGATTTCATGACCACGAACGATACAGAATAAAACTTCCCAGAAAGCACCTACTGCAAATACTACAATGTAGATAGGTAGGAAATATACTGCACCGATTAACATCTTAGAACAGAAACCAGCATCAGCACCTAGGCTACCACCAAACATTTGAATTAATGCATAGTGATAATTCTCAAAAATTGAGTAAGATGTTTGTGCGATTTCTTCTGCATTTGCAAGAGATGCAATTGCATTTACAGTTTGTGTACCTACGTTATACCAACCATAGAACATAGCTGGGAAAACAGCAAGCCAAACAATGATCATGATACGTTTTAGATCGATAAAATCACGAACGTGTGTTTGACCCTTGGTAACAACACCTGGAGTATATAATAAGGTAAATGTACCTTCATATAGAGGATATAATTTCTCTAATACACCGCCCTTTTCAAACATAGGGGCAGCTTTTTTCATAAGTTCAAGTAGCATTTTGGCCTAACCCTCCAACTCGATCTTGGTTAAGCTTCTGCGAACAAGACGACCATAATCAGTTTTACCAGGACATGCATAAGTACATAAAGCTAAATCTTCTTCTGCTAGCTCTAAAACACCTAATAGTTTTGCCTGATCTACGTCATTGATCTCAATAGCACGTAAAAGCATGGTAGGCTCCATATCTAATGGGAATACCTTCTCATAGCTGCCAATTGGAACCATTGCTCTATGGCCACCATTTACAGCTGTATTAATTGAGAATTTCTCAGGCTTTTTAAATGCTGATGCAAAAGCTGATGTAACAGAATGGCGTGTATAGCCTGGTGTTAACCAACCTAAGAATTCATTTGCACGACCTTCCTCTAGCACAGATATTTGATTGTGATATCTGCCTAAGTATGCAAATGCACCCTCTGCCTTGTTACCCCATAAAACTGAACCTGAAATAACACGAGGCTCATATGTTGCTTTATCAAGACAATCTTGAGTTAGTTCTAATACAGATGCACCTTGAATTGTTGAAACAACACAAGGATTCTTAACAAGAGGACCTGCAATAGAAATATATTTCTTATTGTATAGTTCACCTTCAACAAATAAGTGACCAATAGCAATAACATCTTGATAGTTAATATGCCATACAGTCTTAGTCTCTGATACAGGATCTAAATAGTGAATATGTGTACCTGCAAGACCTGCTGGATGTGGACCTACAAAAGTCTCTTCTTTTACATTAGGAGCAGAAATTAAAGGTAAAGAACCCTCACCCTTACAAACATAAACAGTTAAATCACCAATACGTGATAAAACCTTTACACCATTTGCAAAAGCTTCTTCCTCTGCCTTAATAATATTTGTAGCATCTGCTGCAAGTGGATTTGTATCCATTGCTGTTACAAATATTGAATGAGGTAATGTACCAATTGTTGGTACTTTGTCAAAAGGTCTTGTACGGAAAGCTGTCCACATACCTGATGCAACTAGCTCTTCAATAACCTTATCTGACTCAAGCTCAAGTAGTTTTGATGCTTCAGTTTTTGCAAACTTCTCGCTCTCACCATTTGAGTCTAGCTCAATCACAATTGATTGGAAAACACGACGCTCACCACGATTTATAGCTACAACTTTACCAGCTGCAGGTGCGGTATAACGTGTTCCAGGGTTTTTCTTGTCCTCGAACAGTATCTGACCTTTTTTTACAGTTTGGCCAGCTTCAACAAACATTGAAGGACGAAGACCTGGGTAGTCAGTACCTAATAAAGCTACGTGACTTACAGCCTTGCCTTCAACTATTGTTTGTTTTGGCTGTCCACTTATAGGCAGATCCAATCCTTTATTGATGTTAATCATAGGCGGTTCCAATTTATACTATAGTGGAGATTTCTCTTCGTTTATGCCAACTCTAAAGAGTTTTTTATGTGGCTAAAAAAACTTCAAAACCACACCTCAAAAGAGGTAGGCTACAACGCACAAAATTTTAACATATTTTTATAATGTTTATCTAAAATAAAACTTCTAAGATCTTTCTTTTAAAGATAAAAAAGAAGTAAAATTTCTTTAACTAAGACATTGATTTTTATAAATTATTTTTAATCTAAATAATTCTAAATTTTCTTTATGATTAACAAAATAAAACATACAAATACAAAAAAATAAAATTTTTTTCTTAATAATTTTTAATAAGATATTGATTTTGATACTAATATTAATATAGTTATTTTTTTTTAAAATCCTTAAAAATACTCTTGACACCGTTTTATTTTAGATTTTGTTTTAGTAGTAAAATTTTAATTTATTTTTATAAATTGAGATATAGAGCATATTTTATTTTATTAAAAGTTAATATTTGTTTATACAAAATAAATAAATTAAATTTTAATTTATCTTATAAAGATAAAAAATAAAATAAAAAAACATCACTATTAAAGATCTTGATTTAATTTTTCTTTATATTATAAAAATATATGTAAGTTAGCTATGAAATAGACCTTTTTATATATAAATACAAGATATTTTAATCTGCACTTTTTGCTCTAAAAGGTGCTACAAAAATAAGTAATAACATGCCAGGGATTGCAAGAATTGTACAAAGATAAAAGAAGTTTTCCCAACCTAAACCTTCAACTAAATAGCCTGTTGTAGCATTACATATAGTACGAGGTACAGCACTAAATGATGTTAATAAAGCAAATTGTGTAGCTGTATAAGCTTTATTAGTTTCACGTGCTATATACGATACAAAAGCAGCTGTTCCTAAACCTGCACCTAAAGACTCTGCACCTATAACTATAGCAAGTAAAAAAATACTAGGTCTGCCATATTGACCATAATGAGCTAAAAGCACAAAACCTAAAATTGTAACTACTTGACCAAAACCAAAGATCCAAAGTGCTTTATTAATGCCAATTTTAAGCATAAATATACCACCTAGGATACCACCTGCTACAGTAGACCAAAGACCTACATTCTTTACAACTATACCTATAGTAGTTAAATCATATTGTAAATCTAAATAAAAAGGAGTAGCTAAAGCTGTTGCCATAGAATCGCCAAGCTTATATAAAAATACAAAGCTTACGCATAATAATGAACCTTTTACCCCTTTTCTACTTATAAATTCTTTAAAAGGTAAAACTACAGCCTCTTTTAAATTGCGTGGTGGATTTAATGTATCTAACTCTTTTACAAAAAATGAAATAATTAAAGCTGGTAACATAAATAAAGATGTAATAAAAAATACATAATCCCATGAAATTATGTCAGCTAAAATTAAAGATAAACCACCTGGAACTAAACTTGCGACCCTATATGCATTTACAAAAATAGAATTGCCAAGACCTAATTCATGCTCTGATAAAAATTCACGTCTATATGCATCAATTACTATATCTTGTGTAGCTGAAATAAAAGCTATTAAAAAAGATACAACAACAATAAATGAAATATTTTCCTTTGGATTATATATACCTAAAATAGCTATTAATATAATAAGAAGTGCTTGCGTAGTCATCATCCAAAAACGACGTCTACCAAGTTTAAAGAATGAAAATCTGTCAACAAAAGGTGCCCATAAAAATTTCCATGTATATGGAAACATAATTAAAGAAAAAGCACCTATGACTTTTAAATCTAAACCCTCTTTTCTTAAAAAAGCTGATAATAGATTTATCAAAATATATAAAGGAAGACCTGATGCAAAACCTGTGACCATACAAACGGCCATTTTTTTAGAAAAGATCTCCTTTAACATTTTTTTTAGTCTCTAAAATTATTGTATTGAAGTGGTTGCTTAAAATCTTTTGATTTTATAAGAGCAATAACAGCTTGTAAATCATCTCTCTTTTTACCTGTTACTCTTACACTATCATCATACATTTTAGCATCAACTTTGATTTTAGCATCTTTAATTTCTTTAATAATCTTTTTACCAAGCTCTTTATCAATACCTTGTAAAAATTCAACCGTCTCTACAGACTTTTTACCAGATCTTGTTATATCTGAAAATTTAGCTGCTGTTACTTCTATATTTCTTTTTATAAGCTTAGATAAAAGAATATCATTCATCTGTTGAATTTGAAAATCTTCATCTGCCTCTAATTTTACAATTAAATCAGCTTTTACAAATTCAAACTTAGCATCAGAGCCTCTAAAATCATAACGTGTTTGTAACTCACGTGATGCATTATCTACAGCATTTTGCACTTCATCTTTTTTTATTTCTGAAACTATATCAAATGATGGCATATTACACTCCTAAAAAGTATTTATAAAATCTAAAATAGCACTAGAGCAAAGACCTTCACTTGCTAAAAGCTCAGATCGTAGCCCCTCTTCTATAAACTTATCACTAATACCCTTATTATAAACATAAGGTATATTATTTATATCATGAATAATACTCATTATATAAGATGATATGCTTTGACCTATACCACCTTCAATTTGACCATCTTCAATTGTAATTATATGTTTATGTGTACTTGCCATCTCTTTGACAATATCTTTATCAAATGGCTTTATAAAACGCATATCAACTAAAGTAATATCGTTTTCTTTACACATATCATATAAAGTATTTGCAAATATACCAAATGCTAAAATACAACATTTGTGCATATTATCATTATCCTTTTTATTTGATCTATGTAAAACATTAGCCTTATAAAGCTCTAAAGTATCATCTATTGATAAATCATCAAAATCTAAAGCACCATTATCACGAGCATAACGCACAGCACAAGGAGTCTTTAACTTATATGCTGTATTTAACATTAAATATAACTCACGTAAATTAGATGGAGTCATTATTGTTAAATTTGGTATGGTCTTTAAAAAGGCTATATCAAATACACCTTGATGCGTTGCACCATCAGGTCCTACTAAACCTGCTCTATCTATAGCAAGAAGCATAGGTAGATTTTGCAATGCCATATCATGAACTACACTATCATATGCTCTTTGCAAGAAAGTTGAATAAATAGCAATGACAGGATAAGAGCCACTTGCAGCAAGTCCTGATCCAAAAATAATTGAGTGAGCTTCTGCTATTGCAACATCAAAAAATTGATCTGTATAAGTACTTGCAAATTCTTGCATGCAAGAACCTATCTTCATAGCAGGAGTAATTCCAATTAATTTTTTATCCTGCTTTGCAGCATCACAAATCCAAGAGCCAAAAGTAGCTGAAAAAGTCTTGTCCTTTTTCTCGACCTTTTTTATACCTAAAATAGGATCAAATACAGGTACACCATGATAGGCTATAGGATCGTTTTCAGCCTTCTCATAACCTTTGCCCTTTTTAGTAACTACATGTAAAAATTGTAGTCCTTTTAATTCTTTTAAATTCTGCAAAATTGGAATTAAACGTCTTAAATCATGACCATCTACAGGTCCTATATAATTAAAACCAAATTCCTCAAATAAAGTACCAGGCATAATCATGCCCTTTGCATGCTCTTGAGCACGCAAAGCAAAATCAAGCACAGATGGCACTTTCTCTAAAACTTTCTTACCACCTTCTATAAGCTTAGTATAATGAGGTGATGATAATAATTGTGATAAAGATTGAGATAATGATCCTACATTTTCAGATATGCTCATTTCATTATCATTTAATATAACAAGCATATTTATATCTTTTATGCTTGAGGCATTATTTAATGCTTCAAAAGCAGGACCACCTGATAAAGCACCATCACCAATAATTGCCACAACTTTATTATCTTTATTAAAGTTTTTATTAGATACAGCAAAACCTAAAGCAGAACCTAGTGATGTTGAGGCATGTCCTGTAGATAAATGATCATATATAGTTTCATTTCTTTTTATAAAAGCATGTAAACCATCTTTCTTTCTTATAGTAGAAAGTTTATCTTTAGAACCTGTTAAAATTTTATGTGTATAGGATTGATGACCTACATCCCAAATTAAAACATCATCTGGTGTATCAAATACATAATGTAGTGCAACAGTAAGTTCAACAACACCTAAATTAGAGGCAAAATGACCTGAAGTTTTACTTACAGTCTCAATTAAAAAATCTCTTATTTCTTGACATAAAATAGGAAGATCTCTTTTTCTTAATTGCTTTAAATCCTTACTATTATTTATGCCATCTAATAGTTTTATCTCTGTATTACTCAACTTAGTGATCTCTTTGTACACAAAACATAGCAAATTCTTTTAATAATTGACTATGTTCTAAATTTTCTAACTTCGATATTGCAAGATGAGCCTTTTCTACTGCTAATTTTTTAGCAGCTTCAAGTCCCATTAAACTTACATACGTACTTTTATTTAAAGATATATCAGATCCAACTTTTTTACCTAATATCTTAGTATCACCAATAACATCTAAAACATCATCCCAAATTTGAAAAGCAACGCCCACATCTTTTGCATAAGCTTCAAATTGATTAAGTATAGAAGTATTATTAAGAACTACAGATGCACCCATTAAACAAGATGCTACAATTAAAGCACCTGTTTTTCTTTTATGTACATCATAAAGCTCATCTAAAGATACATCTTTTTTATTTTCGTAGTATAAGTCAAGAGCTTGTCCACCACACATACCATTAATACCTGCAAGATTTGCAAGTACTTTTAATTGATAATGGACCTGTTGTGCATTTTCTCCATCAGAAAGACAATCAAATGCTAAAGCTTGAAGAGCATCTCCAACTAAAAGAGCTGTTTCTTGAGAAAACTTCTTGTGCACAGATAAATGACCACGTCTTAAGTCATCATTATCCATCTCTGGCATATCATCATGTACTAAAGAGTATGCATGTATACATTCTATAGCACAGGCAGCATTATCTACACTAGATTCATCATATCCTAAAGCTTTAGCACTTGCATATACTAAAAAAGGACGTGATCTCTTACCACCTAACATAAGAGCATAGTGCATAGCCTCTTTAAGTTCTTTACATAAATCTTCTTTTGCATTTAACTTTTTAGTTAAAAGAGAATCAACTCTCTCTTTTACAAATGCACTATATTCTTTTAAGTTCATTTATTTCTCTTTAATAAGGAATATCATCATAATCTACTACAACACTTGAAGCTTTTACAACTTTCTTTGTAGCATTTGTAGATCTCTTTTGCAAAGGAGCGTCTATAACTTGATTTTCTTGAGATGGTTTTACCATTTCAACTTGTTCAGTTGCTTGTTGTAAAGCAACATCTCTATTATCCTCTAAAATAGAACTATCTACATTTTCTTGAAAATTATTTACTTTTTGTTCTATTTTTTCTTGATTTACTATAACTTTTTGTTTTAAATCTTCTAAAGATTTTTTACAAACTAAAGCTAGTTCCATACCTTTTGAATAAGCGTCTATTGCTTCATCTATAGATAAACTACCTGATTCTAGTTTTGCTGTAATATCTTCTAATTGAGCTAAAGTATTTTCAATATTTGACATTTGACCTGTAGCCATAAATTATAACTCCATAAAAAACTTAGTTTAAATTATATATTAGACTCTCTATTTTTAATAAAAAATCTAATATAAAGCCGACAAAAAGTCGGCTTTAATCACAAAAATAAAAATAATTATAAAACTATGCTCTTAATGTAGCATTAAATTTATCTTTTGCCATATTGATAATGCTATTTGCACATTCATCAATTTGAGCTTCATCTAAAGTCTTATCCTTATCCTGAATAGTTACAGATAGAGCAATAGATCTATTCTCGCCAAGTGACTCATTTTCAAATATGTCAAAGATTCTTGTTTCAACTAGTTTATCACCAACTACATCAGCAATACCTTTTAATAGATCGCTTGCTGCTATATTCTTATTTACAAGGAAAGCAAAGTCACGTCTATTTGTTGGGAACTTAGATATTTCCTTATATAGAGGAATATTACGTGTAGATAAAGCATCATATAGTATTTCAAATACACCTACATTTTGCTTAATACCAAGCTCTTTTTGTACTTTTGGATGTAACATACCTACAGAGCCTACATATTTACCATCTTTGTAAATATCAGCACCTTGACCTGGATGTAAATACTCTTGTGTAGTTACTCTAAACTCAAAAGCTTTGCTATTTGCACTTAAAGAAATTAATTCTTCAAGATCACCTTTCATATCAAAGAAGTCAACTTGATTGCTCTTTTTAGACCATGATTCATCTTCAAGATCACCTACAGCAATAGCACAAAGCATCTTATCTTGAGCAACACCTGTTATAGCATTTGCATCAACAATATAACGAAGACCTGTTTCAAATAGTCTAATTCTCTTTTGTTGACGATTTAAATTATATTTAGCTGTTTGTAAAAGACCTGCTAAAAGAGATGTTCTCATAGCACTCATTTCAGGTGAAATTGGATCTTTTAACATTAAAGGTTGTACTTTAGATACTAAAGATAAAACTTTTGGATCTGTAAATGAGTAAGTAATAGCCTCATAATAACCTAAAGATACTAAAGCATCATCAATACGTCTCTTATCGATATTAGCCTCATGAGCATCTTTCATAATAAGAGTATTTTCAATACTCTTATTTTCTATGTTGTTATAACCATAGATACGAGCTACTTCTTCTACTAAATCTTCTTCAATTGCAATATCAAATCTAAAGCTTGGAGCTTGTACTACAAATATATCATTTTGAGACTTATCACCCTTTATAAATTGAGGTTCAAAACCAAGTCTTGAGAATATTTGCATTACATCATCATTTGCAATTGATTTACCTAAAATAGCATCAAGACGTGAACGTCTTAAGGTTACTTTTTCATTATCAGAAATAACTTCTGATTTTTGATTGGTTGAGATAGGACCTACTTCACCACCTGCAATTTCTACTAAAAGTTCTGTAGCTCTTTCAATAGCTCTTTTTTGAATTTCAGTATCAACACCACGTTCAAATCTATGAGAGGCATCAGTATTTAAGCCATAAGCACGAGCACGACCTTTAATAGCTAAAGGACTAAAGAATGCTGATTCTAAAAGTACATTTACAGTATTGTCATTAATACCTGAATCAAAACCACCAAAGATACCAGCAAGAGCAAGAGGACCTTTGCTATCTGCAATAACTAAAGTATCATTCTTTAATGTAACTTCTTGCTCTGATAGTAATTTTAATTTTTCACCATCTTTAGCACGACGTACAATAATCTTTTGTTCTATCTTATCTAAATCAAATGAGTGTAATGGTTGACCTAATTCAAGCATTACATAATTTGTAACGTCAACAATTGGAGATACAGAACGTATACCACAACGACGTAACTTTTCAGTCATCCATACAGGTGTAGTTGCCTTTTGATTTACACCCTTAATAACACGGCATAAATAACGTGGACAATCATCAAATGACTCAATTTCACAAGTTACTTTATCTGCAATTACTGTATTTACAGGCTTTACATTTAATTCTCTAAATTGTTTTTGAAGTAATACTGAAACTTCACGAGCTACACCACGTACTGATAAGCAATCAGGACGATTTGATGTAAGTTCAATCTCAATAGTCTCATCTTCTAAGTTTAGATATTTACGTAAATCCTCACCAATAGGTGCATCCTCTGGTAATTCAATAATACCATCAGACTCTTCTGCCATACCTAGCTCTTTATATGAGCAAATCATACCAAAAGATTCAACACCACGTAGTTTTGCTTTACCAATCTTAAAGTCACCTGGTAATACAGCACCAACTTGAGCAAATGCAACCTTAAGACCTTCTCTACAATTAGCTGCACCACAAACAACTTGAACATTCTCGCCTGTGCCAACATCTAATTTTGTCTTATGTAAATGAGTATCAGGAATATCTTCACACTCAACAACATGAGCTACAATAACATTTGAAAAGTCACCTGCAACTTTCTCTACAGAGTCAACTTCAAGACCTGCCATTGTAATTAAATCAGATAACTCATTTGATGATAAAGAGTTATCTACGTATTCATCTATCCACTTTTTATTGATTTTCATAATAGGCTTTACTCAACTTAAATCTTATGCAAATTGCTTAGTGAAACGAATATCATTTTCAAAGAATGCACGTAAATCATTTACGCCATAACGTAACATAGTTAATCTCTCAACACCCATGCCAAAAGCAAAACCTACAAAACGTTCTGGATCTATACCTACATTTTTAAGAACATTAGGATGCACCATACCACAACCTAATACCTCAAGCCATTTACCACCTTTTCTCTTCACATCAACTTCAGCTGATGGCTCTGTAAATGGGAAGTATGATGGACGGAAGCGTACTTCTAATTCTTCTTCAAAGAAGTTTCTTAAAAACTCATATAAGATACCCTTTAGCTCTGCAAAGGATGTATGTTCTTCAACTAAAAGACCTTCTACTTGATGGAACATTGGGGTATGAGTCATATCATAGTCGTTTCTATATACACGACCTGGTGCAATAATTCTAATTGGAGGCTTTTTATTCTCCATAGTTCTAATTTGCACAGATGATGTTTGAGATCTTAATAAAAGACCATTTTCTAACATAAAAGTATCATGGGAGGCACGAGCTGGATGGTGTGGAGGTAAATTTAAAGCATCAAAGTTATGATAATCATCTTCAATTTCAGGACCACCTACAGATACGAAACCCATAGTACCAAATAATTCTTCGATTCTTTCTATTGTTCTTGTAACAGGATGGATATTTCCTATTTCACGACGTCTTCCAGATAAAGTTATATCTACTTTTTCAGATGCAAGTTTTGCATCTAATATAGCTTTTTCAAGCTCATTTTTCTTAGATTCAAAAGCATTCATTACTTCTGTTTTTGCTTCATTTATAAGTGCACCTTGTGCAGGTCTTTCCTCTGCACTTAGTTTACCTAAGCCTTTCATAAACTCAGTAAAGATACCTTTTTTACCTAAATAGTTTACGCGCTCTTGATCTAGTTCTTGTAAAGATGTTGCAGCATTTGCAGCTGCAATACCATTATTTTTTGCTTCAAGTAATTTATCCATCAAATGTATACCATCTTAATTAACAAATATGTGTTTAGTGTATAACACTAAATTTTACTTTGCTTTTTTGCTTTAAACGATAGATTACACTTATCAATATAGTTTTATATTGATAAATAGATTAAAACTATCTATTTAAAATCTAAAAATCTTAGGTACTCCCTACCCTAGATTTGTCTATTTTATACCTAATTATCAATTAACCTAAAATATAATTTATCTTTTATTTAAGTTATATATGATGTTTATTATGGTAATTAAGACAAAACACCTCAAAAAAGAGGAAAAACTCTTTAAAGTATATAAGAAAAACTTATAACATATCCTTATTTTTTCTTTAGTTTTTACCATATATTGTAGCATAGTACTAAAATTATCTAGTACTACATCACTTTTATAAAAAGTGTATTTATAAGATTAAGAACTTAAATTTTAAATTTAGATATACTCTTGTAAAGAGTAAATCTATAGTACTTGTGATTTTTGTATTGTTACTTAAAACAACATAGTGCTGTCTTTTGCAAAAAACAACATAAAACTCACATGAACCAAATTCATTATTGTAGAAAAGACAATTTAAGCTCATAACTAAGTTTACTTATATTAAAATAAGCTTAGATATAAGTTTATCTATATAAATGATGCTATAAAATTTAATAATGATGCTTTTGTAAGTATCTTATAGATTTTAATATTTTTATAACTTTGTCTTTTAGATTTGAAACTTATATATTGCTCTTTTTTGCTATAAATAGTAATACAATCTTACTTAAATAAGCAGTTAGCAACTTAGTATTTCTAATCTATCTTATATTAAAGATATCTTGTGATTATATGATAAATATATTAAATAAAGCAATAAAATATAAGTGAATAATGATGAACTTTAATATCTATTTTTATAAACTAAAACAAATATAATTTAACTTTATTAAAAATAAAAAATTTTAACTTTTTTGTAAACTTATATAAAAAAGCCCTCTCTTTAAAATTAGACATTTATAAGATAGAGTTGTTTTTAAAATTTAGGTTATTAGTATAAAAGTTCATAGTAAATGAACTAATTGTAAAAGTTAGCACATTTTATACTGTTTTTGTTTGTGAACTTATACCACTTCTTCACTAAAATTACTCCTTTTTATCTAATTTACTTTAAATTTTTCAATAATTTTAGTACAAAGTAGATATCAAAATAGTACATTTAGCGTGAACTTTTACACTAATTTTGATATAAGACTTGTGAAGTTTGAATTTAATAAAAGTTAAAAAAGTTCTCTATTTTGATATTTATATGAAAAATAGATAACAAGTATATTTTTAACAAAAGAAACATACGAACAAAAAAAAACACATAATTTAAAATTATGTATAATTTTATAGAATAATTTAAATATTAAATTGTAAATATATATAAATATATAGATTATATTTAATATTTATTAAAATAGATAAAGATTAACTAAAATTAATTATATATCTATCTTTGTAACTTTGTGATACTAATCACAATAATTTATTTGTTTAAATTTCAAATACTTATTTTACAAAAATGTGTATTTTACTTAAAATAACATATATTTTTTATAAAAATAATTTATCTAAACTAGAAAAATACTATTTTAATCAAAAAGATATATAAGAATTTATATTTTAAAAGATACTCTTTATATAAATTTGAAAGATAATAATTTATTTTCTAATATATGTATAAATAATATGATTAAATAAAAATTACACATCAATATAGAGGTAATTTTATATGTTTTTAAATCAATTAAATCAAGAGCAAAAAGTTGCTTTTTTACATATAGCTCATCACTTTGCTTGGTCAAATAATAATTTTTCAGAAGATGAAGAACGTATTATTAAAGCTTATACCTATGAAATGAACATAGATGATATAGATTTTAATAAGAATAACTTTAACTTAGATGAAGCACTAAATGCTTTTAAAGATAAAGAGTCACAAAAAATAGTTTTCCTAGAAACTATGGCTCTTGCACTAAGTGATACTAAAGTTCTTTTAGATCATTTAGATGAAGAAGAACGTGTTGTTATTGATGCAATGATGAAAAAGTTTGATATAAGCGAACCTTTAGCTCGTGTATTTGGTAATTGGAGTAAAGCTGTTATTGCTCTTACTATTCAAGGTCAGCAATTAATTAAGCTTTAATCAATGCTTGTATTTCCATGTAGTAAATGTGGTATTTGCTGTAAGAATATAGATAAAGTACCAGAGCTTAAACCTTATGACTTAGGTAATGGTACTTGTAAATACCTAGATTTAAACACCAATCTTTGTACTATCTATGACACAAGACCTGATATATGTCGTGTAGATAAGATGTATGAGATTCATTTTAAAAACATTTACTCAAAAGAAGAATTTTATGAACTTAATTTAAAGTCTTGTGAATATCTACAAGGCAAAGAAAACTCAAAATAATTTTAATTTACGAGGATATATAAAATGCCTATTCCTTTGATTGTTGCAGCAGCTGCTACTCTTGCAGTAGGTAGTGGTATCTTTGGAGCTAAAAAAGCTTATGATGCTTATGAAATGAATGATGATGCTAAAAGCTATCAACACGATGCAGAAAGACTTAATGAAAAAACTCAAGAAAAGTTTGAAAAAGCAGGAAAAGATCTAGGTAAAAGTGCAGAAAAACTTCAAAATTTAGCACTAGATATTACCACTAAAGACTTTGTGAGATTTGAAAATATCTTAGATAGAATTGAACAAAGTAGCCCTAATGCTTTTTCTAATATAAAAACTGTATCTCTTAAAGAGGTAAATATAACTCGTAATGAAATCTCACAATTTGATGGTATTACTACAGGTTTCTTTACAGGTGCTGCAAGTGGTGCTGCCTTAGGTGCTACTATTTATAGTGGTGTAGGTGCTCTTGCTGCAGCCTCAACAGGTACTGCTATATCTACATTAAGTGGTGCAGCTGCTACTAATGCTACACTTGCTTGGCTTGGTGGTGGTGCTCTTTCAGCAGGTGGTCTTGGTATAGCTGGTGGTACAGCTGTTTTAGGTGGTCTTATTGCAGGACCTGCTATTGCTGTAACTGGTTTATTTATGGCAAGTAAAGCTAAAGAAAATTTAGAAAATGCTAAATATATATACAATAAAGTAAAAGCATATTGTGAAGCTTGCGATCAAAAAACTCTTGAAATGAATCATTATAAAAATAGTATTACTGAAAGATTTGATGCTCTATCAAAAGAGAGACAAAGCTTTTTAGAACATTTAGATATTCTTGAAGAACAACTTGATATTACTGACAATTATAATGAGTGGCTTGATTATTCTAAAAAAGCTTTAGAAATGGCTATGAATGAAGTTACATCATTATGTGCTCTATTAAATGAAAAGCCAAAAGATGAAGATGAAATTACTAAGAAGTTAAGTGAATTAGATGTCCTAATTAAAGAGTTAGCTGACAAATTAAATTAATCTAAATATTTCTAGGATCTTTAACTAGATCCTAGTTTTTAATTAGGAGATTAAAAACATGGCAAAAGAATTATATCAAGAAGTTATTGATGAGATAGGTACACAAACCTTAGCTCGCTTTGGTTTAAATATCTTTAGTTTTAATACATATGATGCTTATGGTGCAAGTTTAGATGGCACTACTCGTATTAATAAGGCTGTAAGACAACATCAAAATAATCCTAATGCCCATGGTCAATATTTTGAGGCAATGGATACAGCTCTTGATAATATTAAATTTGCTTTTACTAATTCAAGTAATCGCTCTTATACAACAGATGAGCTTGGCGATATTAGAAAAACTCAAGATATTCTAAAATCAGGTAAAAACTTAGATAATCTTAGTGCTAAAGATAGAGCTAAAGTTGAGTATGTAAAGGAAAACTTTCCTTTAGAATTAGAAAAATTTAATTTTAATGATCCTGCTCTTGCTGAATATAGTAAGGTCAATCATACAACAACAGATAAAGTTATTGTTGATGTAGAGACAGGTAAAATCAATAATACAGCTCAACTTAAAGTAATTAAAAATACTAAAGATCTCCTAGAAGACAGATATTTAAGTGGTAATAACGCTCCAGATGAGCTTCGTATGCCTCTTGATGATTATGTAAAACATAAAGCTAATCTTGAAAAGATGGTTGAAGATGGTAAAAACTCATCTGATCCTAAAGTTCAGGAAAGAGCTACAAAAGCAACTATAGCTTTAAAAAAATTAGAGGCAAATAATTTAACTAATAGATTTTTATGTGATCACCCTAAGACTTTTGCTGTAGCGACAAACGCAGTAGCTGGTGCATCTCATGTAGCTCAAGCAGGTTTTAGTGATGCTGTTGTGGTAGCTATGTCTACTCTTGCAAATGGCATTATTTATGAAGTAAAAGATGCTTTTAGTGATAATAGCAGCGATGTATCAATTTCTGAGCGTATAAAAAGACTTATAAATAAAGTTGTTGAAAAGTTTAAAGAAACTTTTAAACGTGGCTCTTCATATGGTGCATTAGATCTTGTTATGCAAACAGTATCTAGCATGTTTAAAAGTACACTTGGCTTTTTAAAACAACTTTGGACCAATATAAGAGCTGGTTTTAAAGCTGTATGGAATGCTTTATATGATTTTGTAACAGGAAAAATGTCTTTTAAAGAATGTGTTGCAAATGTAATTAAAGCTTTTATTTCAGCTGGTGTATTTACAATGGTTATGCCACTTGAAAAAACATTAAGCACACAGCTTTCTCTACTATTTCCATTCTTATCCCCTATTATGTCATTTGTAGCACCTATTTTAGCTATAAGTGCAGCAGCCTTTGCTGTTGTTGCTGCATCTCGTACTGTTGATCTTATCTTCTTTGGCTTTGGTAAAGAAACAGCTGAGCTTATGAGACGTAATAAAAACTTTCAAGATTTTTATGATAAACATATTGGTGACATTATTGCTCGCAAACAAGAACTTGAAAAGTTAATTGAAGAGCGTCATCAAAGCATTATGGAACAGCTTGAACTCTCCTATGTGGATTTAACAAAAGCAAATGCAAGTTATGATACAGATTTACATTTTAATGCTGTAAATAGTATTACTAAGACCATAACAGGTGAGGATATAAAAAGAACTACACAAGAGGATATTGTTAATACATTAAAGAAACCTAATAGAACAGGTAGATTAAAGATGTATTAATTGATTTTCATTTAAACAAATGTTTAAAAGATTATTTTTACAAATAATCTTTTATAAATCTCAACTTAATTTTTATAAGGAATATAAAAATGGCAACAAGAAATAATACTTTACAAATTGGTGCTTTTACCATAAAAAATCTTGATGACTTAAAAAATCGTTTTAATAAAGAGGCTATATTAGCTCTTTATGAAAATTTTGATCTTCAATATTTTCTTAAAGTTAATGGTTATCTTGAAGAATTACAAGAAGTAAATCATATAACAAGCACAGATCCTAATGAGATTAATAGCGAGTTAGTTAGAATTTTTAATATAACTATAAATCAAGAAAAATTTGAAAGAAAAATGATGTTGAAAGAATGTAAACAACATTATGATTCATTAATTAATGAAATTTTAGATAATAACAATAATATTGAGATTATAAACAATAATCTTGGAGATATTATTGAACATTACAAAGAATTTATTGAAATGGACTATAAGTTTGTACATACTTTATTAAATGGGGGTAGTCTCAGGAGCGATTTTGACACATATAGAGTTACTCGTGCATGTCTTTATCAACATAAAGTAACACGAAATTTATTTGTAAATTATTTAAATGATCATAAGGATCATTTTGTGAATTATATAGACGAATCATTTAATATTCTTATAAGTCATTTAGATAGTATAAAAGAAATTTTAAAAGACCAGTTAATAATAAGTGAAGAAATAACAGATAAGTATGATAGTGACAAATTGAACAAAGATATATTAGAAAATTATAAAGGTAAAAAATATGCAATTTTTTATTCAACAGGTCACGAATATACAATAACAAAAGAGTGTATGTCTTTAGATGATTTATATGCACGTGTAGATGATAGATATGTATCACTGGATGGTTACAGAAATATTTCAGTTAGTGCCATATGTGGAGCTATTGAGGTATTTGATTAAATAAATTTAGTGGGTATATGAAAACAATATACCCATTTATAACAATTAAAATATTTTTATAAAAGGATGATTAAAAATGGCTACAAAAAATGCTGATTTAGAAATTGGTGGTTATACAGTACAAACTCTTGATGACTTAAGAAGTCATTTTGATAAAGAGGATGTTTTTAATCACTTTGATAACTATGATCTTCAATATTTTCTTAAGGCTAATGGCTATGTTGAAGAGTTAAAAAAAGTAAGTAGTATAGCAAGCACAGAAAAAGAGGACATTATTAATGAGCTTTGTGCAATATTTGATGTAAATATTGATGAAAAAGCTATAGCTCAAAAAATGTTTGAGACAAAGATTAAATTAAAGGAATTTAAACAAGAATATGATGAGCTTATTGAGGAAATCAATAATAATCCTGAAAATATGATCATCATAAAAAAATGTCTTAAAAAACTTACTTCTACTTATAAAACTTTTATTGAGCTTGATACAAAAATTATCGATAAACTACCAACAACACTAATGATATTTGCATGTCTTCTAAGTAATGAAACATTTAGGGAGTTATACGATAATAAAAAAATAAAACTTCCTATAGATAAATATCTTAAAGAACTAGATGATGTTTATTATAATGAAGACAACTATGCTTATCAGCAAGATAAGGAATATCCTTATGAATTTAGAGATGAAAACAATTCAACATATATAAAACAACAAAAAGAAATATTTAAAGATAAAATTTTGTTTAATAAAGACTTAAGAGAAAAATATAAATATGAAAGTGGTAATTCATTTTTTCATGCATTTGCTGGTTTGATGGGGGCTATTAGTGCTTCTAGTAAGAGTTCTTTGTTTGGAGAAGAACAATCACAAGAAGAATCAAAGGATGAAAGAATAACAATAGACATATTCAAAAATAAAGAACTCCTATTTATTTATAAAGAAAATAATAGAGAGTTAAAAACTTATATTAAAAATGAAAGTAGTTTAGATAGAGAAAGAATAGTATGTGTAATAGATTTATCTAATTAAAAATAAAAGCTTTTAAATAAAGCTTTTTACAGATAATTTTTTGTGTAAAAGCCCTATTTTTTATAGGGCTATATCTTTAGTGATTTTTATATCTAAAATCTTTTAGTTTTACTTTTTTATTGTCCTTGTTCTTTTAGAACTTTATTAATCTTTTTATCTGTATTGTATTGACTTAGAGCATATACAGCCCATATTGCAGCAGGTAACCAACCAATTACTAAAAGTTGTAAAATTAAACAAATAATACCAGCTACAGGTCTGCCAATTGTAAAAAATGATAGGAAAGGTAAAAATATTGCTAGAACTAATCTCATAATAGATCCTTAAATAAGTTGAATAAAAAATATATTTAAATTATATCAAATTTAGTAAAAATATATTATCTATAATATAATTTTTATCGATAAGAGACTTTATTATTATTTAAGTTAGATAAAATATTATAGTATTAATTAATAAAATTTTTCTTTTAATTCATATATATATTGGTTATAAAATACTTATAAAGCATCTACTTTTTAGTATAGCTATAAAACAAATATAATATTATTTTTCTTCTTTTAAAATTATAAAAATGTAAGTTTAACTAAGCTTTTAGTTTTAATAAAAAATACTCATTTAATTAGTAATTTTCATAACATATTTTTAAATAAAAAAATATAATTTACTTAAAGCTTTAAAAAAAATTTATATAAAAATCCCTAGTTGATAATTATTTTTGTGATCTCATCTGTACTTTTTCTATATAAAGTTATATATTGCAATTCTCTATAATCTAAGCTGTTTTTTTAATTTAAGAAAACAGCTTTTATAATTTATAGCTTATCTCTTTTTTACTCTTATCTTTAAAGATAAATTTATATCCCAAATCCTTTAAAATTTAATCTTTTAAAAAAGATAAATTATATAATATGTATTCTAACTAGTAATTAGGCTCTGTCATCAAGGAGTTTTTTGTGAAATTTTTATCTACATGTCTATTAGCCTCATCATTAATCTTTACCTCTGCACATGCAATTGAAGCATCAAGCCAACAAATACCAGGTTCACAAGTAGCATTTGCCTATAAACTACCAAATCAAAGTAAAGTTTATGGAAAAAACTATGATACCTACTATCACCCAGCTTCAGTTTTAAAATTAGTTACAGCTTTATCATCACTTTTATATTTAGGTCCTGACTATCAATTTACTACTAAACTTTTAGTGCAAAAAAATGCTGTACAAAAAAATAAATTAGTATTAGATAAAAATGGTATCTTACACTCTAATGTTATAGTTAAATTTACAGGCGACCCTACTTTAACTACAGAAAAGTATAAAGCTCTGCTTCAAGGTCTTAAGAATTTAGGTATTAAGGGTATTCAAGGTAAATTTATCTTAGATACAAGTAGATTTACAGGTATGTCACGTGCTCAAGGTTGGTCTTGGGATGATTTACCTGTTTGCTTTACTGCACCATCATCTGCAATTATTTTAAATAAAAACTGTGCTTTTGCTAAATTACAAATAAATGGTGTTGGTAATAAAGCAACTCCTTTAATTAAAGAATCTCACCCTATTGGCATAACCTCAGATGTTATTGCTGTAAATCCAAAAGATTATGGTGGTGATTGCTCTCTTGAGGCTAACTTATTTATAGACAATAAATACCACTTAAAAGGTTGTGTTCCTTTTAATAAAAAGGATAAAAAGCAAGAGTGGCCTTTATCTTTAGCTATTGCCGATCCTTTTAAATGGGGTATAGATTGGACAGATAAAATCTTAAAGGAGTTAAATATTCATGCAAGTGAAGGTATTGAGATAACAGAACATCCTTATGATAATACAGCTACATTATCACAAATAAAATCAAAACCTCTATCTGATCTTGTGCGTTTTATGCTTGAAAAATCAGATAATCTTTATGCAGATTCTATCTCAAAAAATATAGCAGCAGAATACTATAATCTACCTGCAACTTACTATAGAGCAAGTAAAGCTATGCGTGCTATTTTAAAACAATATGCAAATATTGATTTAGGGAATGCTTATTTAGTTGATGGTTCTGGTTTATCACCACATAATCTATTAACAGCACGTAATATTTTAGATATATTAAGTTTTATAAATGCTCATGATGATAAACTTCATTTAATAGATTTACTTCCAATATCAGGTAAATCTGGTACTTTAAGATGGAGAGCATCAACTTATGAAGCACCTTTAAATGGTAATGTACAAGCTAAAACAGGTTCTCTTACCAATGTATCAAACTTAGCTGGATTTATTACTACCCAAAGTGGTGCAAGAGTTCCTTTTGTAGTATTTTCTAACTCTTTAACTTATGATGAACGTACAAGAGATAGAGTTAAATATAGAAGAATAGCATCTCCTCATTATAGATATGAGAGATACTTACTTGAAAACATCTATTATGAAAAAGTCTTTGGCAGAGATTTTAAATAAAAGTTGAGGGTATTTATGAAATATATTGATAAGTCCCATAAATTAGATAATGTTTGTTATGACATTAGGGGCAAAATTCATCAAGAAGCATGTCGTATGGAAGATGAGGGTATACGTATCCTCAAATTAAATATTGGTAATATGGCGACATTTGGCTTTCAAGCCCCTGAGGAAATCATAAAGGACGTTATAAGAAATATTCCAAATTCACAAGGCTATTGTGAATCAAATGGTATTTTCTCTGCACGTAAAGCTATTGCTCAATACTATCAACAAAAAGGATTAAAGCATGTTGATGTAGATGATGTATTTATAGGTAATGGTGTATCTGAGCTTATAACCTTATCAATGAATGCTCTTTTAAATAATGGTGATGAAATCTTAGTCCCAGCTCCTGACTATCCTTTATGGACAGCATCAGTCTCACTTGCAGGTGGTCGCCCTATTCACTATGTATGTGATGAGCAAAATTCATGGATTCCTGATTTAGATGATATTAGAAAAAAGATAACTAAAAAGACACGTGGTATTGTTATCATTAATCCAAATAATCCAACAGGTGCTGTATATTCAACTGAATTTTTACAAGGTTTAATTGAAGTTGCTCGTGAACATGAACTTATCATATTCTCTGATGAAATAT
>JARHZF010000219.1 GCA_029258325.1 Anaerobiospirillum sp.
ATTCTTAGTAGCTTCTTTTATGTCAAAGAAATAATTGAGCATTGATAGATTTAAGCTCTTACCAAAACGGCGTGGTCTTAAAAAGAGTTGTACCTTAGCATCTTCTTTTAAAACTTTTTCAATAAAAGGACTTTTATCTACAAATAAACAATCTTCTTCTATTAAGTATTTAAAATCATCAGTACCAATAGCTATACCTTTCATAAATACCTCATTTTTAATTATGACTTATCCTTTATATACTTAACTCTATCAGTTGTAAAAGTAATAAAGCTTTTTAAATTTACACTAATTATGACTATTATATTTTAATACTTTTATAGTTCATGTGATATTTATATTGTGTCTACAATAAGATTGGATAGTAATATCGTTTTTAAATGATACAGCAATATCAAAATAACTACTTTTGTAAGTTTTAATCTAAACTTTTACAGTTCATGTGATATTTACGTTGTTTTTTTACATAAGAAAGAACTATTTTGTTTTAAGTAACAACACAAAAATCACAAGGACTACTTTTACATATAAAAACAACAAAATAAAATAGTATTATTTTACAAATGTTAATACTTGGTATTAAACCAAGATATTTTATATGATCTAACTCACATTATTAGACTTTTTTTAAACTTTAAAATTATCTATCTCAATAAAAACAACAGACTAACATAGTTTTATTTTTTTTATTTAATAAAAAATCTTAAAAGTTTATATACAAAAAACTAGATAAATCAAAGATGGTATTATTTAAAATTTCGTTTAAATCTCATTTTTATAGCTTGGTATTATGTTGGTATTGTATATAGGTATTATATAACTTAATATAATTTAAGTTGTTGTTATAGGAGATCATACAAATGATAAAATTTAAATTATCAGTTATGATGTTTATAGAATCTTTTATATTAGGAGCTTGGTTTGTTCCTATTTATCAGTTTTTAAGTAAAAATGGTTTTACCCCTACAGAAATAACTTGGTCTTATGCCTGTCAAGCTATAGCTGCTATCATATCACCATTTTTTATAGGAGCTATTGCAGATAGATATTTCTCAGCTCAAAAACTTCTTGCTTTTTTAATGCTTGTAGGTGGTGCTTTACTATTTCTAGCAGCAGAACAAACTGAATTTATACCTTTCTTCTCTATATTTTTAATCTACTCTTTTACTTACACTCCAACTATTGCTCTATGTAATACCTTAGTGTTCTCAAATGTTAAAAATGTAGAAAAAGATTATCCACCTATTCGTGTACTTGGTACTATTGGTTGGATTTGCTCTGGTGTTGTGCTTGGCTTTATACCATCATGGCTTGGCTTTGGAGACATATCTGCCACAAAAATTCCTCTTCAAGCATCAGCTATAGCTTCTATTTTATTTGCAATTTTTGCACTAACTCTACCTGATACTCCTCCAAAAGCTCAAAATAAAGCAGTATCAATAAAAGAAGCTTTTGGCTTTAATGCTCTAGTTCTCTTTAAAGATAAAAACTTTAATATAGTATTTTTAAGCTCTTTTATCTTCTCTATTGCTGTTGCTTTTTACTACACATTTGCAAATGGCTTTTTAACTGAAGTTGGTATGCCAAACGCAACAGGCTTTATGTCATTAGGTCAAGCAAGTGAAATATTCTTTATGCTAGCTCTACCATTTTTTATTAAAAAACTTGGTATTAAATATGTGTTACTTGCAGGTCTTATCACTGGCTCTATGCGTTATTTCTTCTTTGCTTTTGGTGATACAAGCTCTGTCTTTAACTATGCCCTCCTTTTTGCAGGTATCTTAATTCATGGTATTTGCTATGACCTATTTTTTGTAACACTTTTTATCTATGTTGATAAAAAAGCCCCTATTACTGTACGCACATCAGCTCAAGGTTTAGTTATCCTCTGCTGTCAAGGTGTAGGTAGCCTTGTTGGTTATAACCTAGGTGGCAATATTATGGAAAAACTATTTGCCTACAGTGAACCTATAAATAATCTTACCTTTAACTGGTCAAATATGTGGCTTGTAGGTGCATTTATCATATTAACAACTTTCTTCATCTTTGTTTTTAACTTCAAAGAAGGCAAAGATATTAAAGAAGTTGATATAAAAAATATTTAGTAAATTATGGGATTTTATATGAAAAAGATTTTAACAGCAGGCTATGCAAGCATAGACAGAATTTTTAAAGTAACAGAATCACCATCTGTTGGAAAAACATCATTAGTTTTAAATAAAAATAATTGTGAAAAACTTTATGGTGGTTGCTCCCCAAATATTGCATATAACCTCTCAAAATTAGGTGTTAACGCCCTCCCTGTTATGCGTGTAGGTCGTGATTTTGAAGAACTTGGTTATAAACAATATTTAGAAAATGGTGGTGTAAAACTTGATCATGTTAAAGTAATTGAAGAAGATATCTGCCCTTTTACTTTTTTACTTGAAGATCCAAATTTAGAACATACAACTATCTTCTATGCTGGAGCTCAAAATCAAGATTACTTTGAAAAACTTGATGATGAAATTTTTAAAGATGTAACTTATGGCGTTATAACTGTAGGTGATTTTAAAGATAATAGAGAATTTTTAGATAAATGCATGCAACACAATATAAAAGTGATTTTTGGTATGCGTGGCGATGAAAACGCTTTTCCAAAATCATTTTTAAAAGATGTTTTAACCTATAGCTCAATTATCTTTATGAATGAAATTGAATCTGAATTTATTAAATCTTATTTAAATCTAAAGGATATTTGTGATCTCTTTAATATTGGTCGCTGTGAAACTGTAGTTGTAACCTTAGGTGCAAATGGCTCTAAATGCTATCACAAAAAATGTTGTGATGTTATTCATACCCCTATTTGCAAATGTAATGTTGTTGATACAACAGGTTCAGGCGATGCCTTTATTTCAGGTTTTATCTATGGTCTTGTTAATGATAAAGACATTAAAACCTGTATGCAATATGGAGCTTTAGAATCAAGTTTTATTATTGAAGGCTTTGGTTGTACTACAAATGCACCAAATAAAGAAGAATTTTTAAAAGCTTATTTAAAGAATTTTTAGGAGAATTATTATGACACTATATATGAAAGCTACAGATAAAGATATAGCAAAAAATGTAATTTTTTCAGGTGATCCTTTTCGTGTTGAGGTTTTAAAACAATATTTAGACAATGTAAGACATATAGCTTTTGCTCGTGAATTTAATACTTATACAGGTACTTATAAAGGTGTAGATGTAACTGTAACATCTACAGGTATAGGTGCACCATCTGCAGCTATTGCTATGGAAGAAATGTATGAGTGTGGTATGGAAGTAGCTGTACGTATGGGTACAACTATGTCCTTAAAAGATGAACTTTTAGGTAAATTTATAATACCAGTTGCTTCAATGCGTGAGGAATGCACATCAGATACCTATGTAGATAAGAGCTTTCCTGCTGTAGCTGACTTTGATTTAATCTCTTCTATGAATGAGGCTGTAGTAAAACTTGGTTCATCTTATGAAAATGGTCTTAATGCAACCTTAGATGGTTTTTACTCACAAATGAGACAATCAAAATTATCAAAAGAAAGACAAGTTGATATGCAAAACACCTTTGATCGCCTTAAAAAATACAATATTTCTTGTATTGATATGGAATCATCTTGTCTTTTAACCTTAGGTCGTTTAATGAATGTAAAAACTTGTGTTATCACTATGGTAACTGTACTTGAAAATCTAAAGAAAGTTTTAGAAGGTCAAGATAGAGTTGATGCTGAAGATTTACTTTGTAGAGCAGCTCTTGAGGGTATTTATATTCATGCAAATAAAAATAAATAAGGAGCTTTTATGAATATTTTAGAGACTAAAGGATTTATTATTGGTATGGTGCATTTAGATGCCCTACCTGGTAGTGCATCTTTTAAAGATAATTGCTCTTTTATTATAGAAAGAGCACTTTATGATGCTAAAACTTTAGAAAAAGCAGGTGTTGATGCCATTATGGTTGAAAACATGGGAGATCTTCCTTTTACTGCAAAGCTTAATAAATCACAAGTAGCTGCCCTCTCTTGTGCTACTGCTTTAGTTAAAAATGCAGTTAGTATTCCTGTAGGTGTTGATGCAGCTTTTAATGATGCAGAAGCATCTCTATCAATTGCAAAATTCTTAGATTTAGATTTTGTTAGAATACCTGTTTTTGTGGATACAGTATTATTTACAGATGGAATAATCTACCCATCAGCTCATGAGTGTATGATGATAAAAAGAAATCTAAATGCACATAATGTTAAGATTTTAGCTGATGTTCAGGTTAAGCATTCTCATATGCTATCTAATAATATAAGTATAGAACAAAGTGCTAAAGAAGCCCTCTCCTTAGGTGCTGATGCCATTATTGTAACTGGCACACAAATAGGAGAGGAAACTCCACTTGACCTTATAAAAAGAGTTAAAAAAGTAGTAAATATTCCAGTTATAGCAGGTTCTGGTGTTGATACACATAATATAAAAGAACAATTTGCAATTTGTGATGGTGCTATTGTTGGCTCTTCTTTAAAAGAAGGTGGCGTTTTTAGTAATAAAATTTCATATGAAAAAACTTTAGAATTAGTAAAGGCAAAAAACTAGGAGATAAATACTATGATGAGACCTATGAAACTTGCAGGTAGCGAGTTAATGTTTGGTGAGAACTGTTTAGAGTATTTAAAGACTTTAAAATATAAAAAAGCTATTATTTTAACATCACGCACTTATCTTGAAAAATCAGGAATTGTAGCTAAAGTTAAATCTTACTTAGATGAAGCTCACATTGAATATACTCAATTTAATAAAATTGAGCCAGACCCTACTTTCTCTTCTGTAAGAGCAGGTGCTGATTTAATGCTCTCTTATAAGCCTGATCTAATTATTGCTTTAGGTGGTGGCTCTGTTATGGATGCTGCAAAAGCTATGTGGGTTTATTATGAGCATGAAGAATTAAAAACACTTGAAGATATTCTTCCACCAAAACCAATTCCAACACTTCGCAAAAAAGCAAAGATGTGCTGTATTCCAGCTACATCAGGTACAGCATCTGAAGTATCACGCTCTGTAGTTATATCAGATGATAAAACCCATATAAAATATGGTATTGGTAATATGGAAATGATGCCAGATATAGCTATTTGTGATCCATTAGTAACAGCTTCAATGCCTCCTCATGTAACTGCAGAAACAGGTATGGACGCTATGACACATGCTCTTGAGGCTTTAGTCTCAAATAGAGCTAACTATGTATCTGATGTTTTATGTGAAAAAGCTATAAAAGATATATTTAAATATCTACCTATGGCCTATACAAATGGTCAAGATATGAAAGCTCGTGAATATATGTTAAATGCCTCTATGATAGCAGGTATGGCTTTTACTAATGTATCTTTAGGTATTGTTCACTCTATGGCTCATACTATAGGTTCTTTCTTTGGTATAGCTCATGGTAATGCAGATGCCATAATATTACCTTATGTAATTAAATTTAATGAAACAAATCAAGATGCTAAAGAGAAATACAATAATCTAGCTAAAGATTTAGGTTTTAATACTATGTCCTCTTTAGTATTAGATCTAAATGAAAGATTACATATTGCAAAATGCTTTAAAGAAATAATAAGCGATAAAGATAGCTATTTTGCAAAATTAGATGAAATGGCAGCAATGGCTTTAAAAGATGGTTGTACTAAAACAAATCCTGTAATTCCAACTATTGATGAGCTAAAAGATTTATTTACTAAAGTTTATGAGGGAGTTTAAGTCATGAATTTAATTGGTTACTTATCAAATGGTTATCCTACAATTGAAGATAGCATTGAAATGGCAAAAACCTACTTTAACGCAGGTTGTGACATTATTGAAATAGATTTTCCAGATACAAATCCTTTTCTTGAAAATGAATTAATTCAATCACGCATGCAAAAAGCATTAGAAAATTGCTCTGATTATGACAAATATATGGAAGGCATGATCAAAGTTAAAAAAGATATTCCTAATGCAAAATTCATCCTACTTGCTTATGAGAGTACTGTTAAAAAAATTGGTAAAGAAAAATTTGCTTCCTTTGCTATTGATAATGGCTTTTTAGATCTAATTTATGTAGGTCTTGAAAATAATGAAATTAAAGATTATTTAATTTCTCGTGGTATGAAAGTTAGCTGCTATGTTCAATATCAATTAGATGATAAAGAAGTTGACTATGCCCTATCTTCAAATGGCTTTACTTATCTACAAGCTAAACCTACTCATGGCAAAATGAAAGATGGTTATGAAACTTTAGATAAATGTATTAAATATTTAAAAGATAAAGGTATTAAAGAACAAATCTACTGTGGTGTTGGTGTACATACTGTAGATGATGTAGCTATGGTTAAAGAAGCAGGTGCAGATGGTGCTTTTGTTGGCTCTGCAATCTTAAAACTTCATGATAATAAAGAGGCTTTAATTCAAATGATTAAAGACCTAAAAGCTAAATGCTAAAGAGGTTTTATGCAAACTGAAAATGCTTTAATTATAGTGGATATGGTTTATGACTTTACTAATGAAAAAGGTCTTGTCTTTTATCCACAAAATAGAGAAATCTTACCTAAGATTAAAAACCTCTTAGATATTTGTCGTCAAAAAGGTTTTTTAATAGTTTTTCTACAACATTGCTATAGAAAAGATAAATTTGATAAAAATTTACAAAATATGCGTGTAAACTGCATTGAAGGCTCTGGTGGTGAAAATATAGACCCTATGCTTTGTGTTCAAGATAGCGATTATGTTATCAAAAAACGCAGATATAGCGGTTTTGTTGGAACAGATCTTGATATGGTTTTACGTGAAAATGGTATCAAAAATACTTTTATTGTAGGCACTAAAACAAATTGTTGTATTAGAGCTACTGTAACTGATGCTTATAACTTAGACTATATGCCAATAGTTATAAGAGAATGTGTTGCAACAAACTCCAAAGAAGTTAATGATATGCATCTTGAAGATATAAGAAAATATCTAGGTCGTGTCCTTACTATGGAAGAGTTTTTACAAGAGTTTTAATTGTAACTTGTAACTAAATCTTTTTAATAACTACTTTAAAAGGATCTAAAAACAAAAACTTTATAAAGTTCTTATTTATAAAGTTAAAGTTAAATTAGATCCTTTTTTACATCATTTCATGGTTTTTTGTAAAATTTGATTTTATATAAAGCTTAGCCCTTATATCTCAAAAACATACATATCACCACGACAATAATTAACACTATATTCAATAGCCCTACCAGCAAAAGAAAATGTAGTTTGCTTAATTATAAGCATAGGAAAACTTACATTTGTCTCCTTTATAATATCTAAAAATTCTTGTGTTACAAAACTTGTAGACACTAAAGCCTTAGTTTTTGCAGGTTTTATATTCTTCTTTCTAAAAAAATCAAAAATACTTGTATGAATTTCATCAAGATCACTTACTAAATCCATTGGTATATAAGACTCTTCATAAGATACTGCTGCATTATCAACATAACGTATTCTCTTTAAAAAACACACATCTGCATTTTCAGCAATAGAAAGCATAGAAGCAACTTCTTTTGAGGCTTTTATAACACTTTTACTTATCCATAAAGTATCAGGTCTTTTGCCTTTCATAATTAGTTTTTGTGAAAAAGATGGTGCATAAATTGAAGATAAGTTCTGCTCATTAGATACAAATGTACCAATTCCTCTTTTTCTGACAATAATGCCATCATCAAATAAATTATTAAAAGCCGTTCTTAATGTAACACGTGACACATCTAAAAGAGATGAGAGTTCTCTTTCATTAGCTATATAATCACCCTCATGTAAAATTCCTATGGTTATAGCTGATTTTATAGCTTCTTCTATTTTTAAATATATAGGAATCTTTATCTCATTTTCTAAAGTATGCTTTATATGACTTACTAAATTTATATCTATTTTATACATATATGTTACTTTGTATTGTAGTTATATATTCACCTTTAGAAATTATAACAAAATATGTTACAAATTTACCTATTTTTACCCTATAAAAATCTTTTTATCTAAACATAAGACAAAAATATTTAGATCATATGTTATTTATGTTGTTTATTTAAAAAAGAACAATATTGCTTTATACATAATTGTAATATCATATGCAAACATAGCTTCATGCAAATATGAATTTCATATGCAAAAATTGCTTTTATAAAAATATATATCCATATAAAAATATGCTAATAAACTACTATCTAAACATAAAATAAAATCATAATAACTTCTCTTGTAATCATAAAATATACAATCATAAAACTTATAAATACTAATCTAGTCTCTATAATTATCTTTTTGCTAACTTTTAAATCAAAAATGTATTTTATTCTTCTAAATTATAGAAAAAGCAACATAACTAAAGTAGAATATTTAGATACAACACCATAAATTTTTAGTTAGGCCCAAACATTTTTTTATTAAAAAATAATATTTGCCTCTTAACTTTAACAATATTTATTTTTTGTGTGTTGCAAGAGGTTTAATATTTTAGGAAATATAAAAATGACAGATCAATTAGACTATCACTACACCTTTACTAAAAATGATTTTTTAATTTTAGAAAATTATAAATCTGTTATTAATGCTATGGGTGCTATCTTAGGTAATACCTGTGAGATAGTATTACACTCTTTGCACGATCTTAATAACTCTATTATCTATATACATAATGGAGATAAAACAGGCAGAAAACTTGGATCGCCTATGACAGATAAAGGTCTTAAACTTATCTTAGAAAGTGAAAGAAAAGGCTTAGTAGGTTTGGAGACTTATTTTACTAAAAATACAGATGGTCATATTATGAAATCATCTTATAGTGTTATTAAAAATTTAGACAATATACCTATTGGTATGCTTTGTATTAATTTTGATATCTCAACACCATTGTCTGAATTTGCAAAGATAGTTTGTCTTAAAGATGCTTGTAATTCACAAGAAAGTGAATACTTTGCTACAGATATTGATGATTTATTAGAAACTACTGTAAATAAGGTCAGACATAGAGTTATGCAAGATGAAAGAATTTCACCTCGCCATAAGTTAAAAGAAATTATTATAAGTCTTAATAATCAAGGTATCTTTAAACTTAGAAACTCTGTACCTCAAATAGCTAAGATGTTAGATATTTCTCGTGATGTTATTTATCTGCATCTAAGAAAGAAAAATAATAAATAAAAAGATTTCTCCTTGTTGATAAAGAAAAAAGGAAATATCGAGATTGCTCAAGATATTTCCTTTATTTGTTTTTTATTTTACTAAATCAATCAATGATAGATCCTAAAATCTAACTTTGAAAATTACATAACTTTATGTTATATAATTCATGTTACTTATATTATTATACGACATAATTAATAAAAAACTTTAGATTTTTATGTAAAAATTTTTAATAAAAATATACAATATTTTATTTTTAAATAAATTTTATGGAAAAAAACGTAAAAAAAAGACTGTTTGAACTATTTACAGCACATATACAAAAAAGTGTAGTATTATTTTTAAGTAAAAAAATACCATAAATTCAAAATAATTTAAACTCTACAAAATCAAAAAAAGGCAACAATTTTAAAACTGTTACCTTTTACCATAAGTTTTTTTTATCTTTTATCTATTAACCGATTAATGATAATGCCATTTGTGGTCTCATATTAGCTTGCATTAACATTGATGATGCAGCTTGTTGAATGATGTTTTGTTGAGTTAAGTTTGCACTTTCATCAGCAAAATCAGCATCGCGAATACGTGATCTTGCATCAGCTGTATTCATTGCTACATTTGATTGATTACGTATAGTTGATTCCATACGATTTTGCATAGCACCTAGGTTGCCACGTTGAGCATCAAGAACTGCAATAACTTTATCAATTTCGCTAATTGCAGCTTGAGCCTTTGATGCCATAGATAGAGCAAATGCTACACCTTTACCTTTAGCACCTGCGGCACCACCTGCAAGCTTAAGAGCTAAACCATCAACTTCTGCTTTATCAACTACTTGAGAGAATGTATAGCCTTTAGAAGCAACTTTTAGAACTAAGGTGTCACCAGTATTAGCACCTACTTGGAAAGTTACACCTGCTTTTAAGCCATTTGGACCTGATAAAATTAAAGAATCTGTCTTAGTCTTATCTACTGATACTAAAATCTTTTGACCACCAAAAGTTGTTTGCTTTGCAATACGTGTGATTTCTAATGCAAGTTGATCAGATTCTGCAGTGATTGCTTCACGGTCAGCTTTAGTATTAGTACCATTTGCTGATTGTACAGCTAAAGTACGTATACGTTGAAGCATATTACCCATCTCATCCATAGCTCCTTCCATTGTTTGCATTAGAGCTATCGCGTCTGAGGTATTGCGATTACCTTGATTTAAACCATTAACTTGTGTTGTTAATCTATCTGAAATTTGTAGACCTGCAGCATCGTCTTTTGCACTATTGATGCGAAGACCTGATGATAATCTTTGATAAGTTGTATTTAATGCATTAGTTGCATTACCTAATTTGTTGCGACCATTTAGTGAGCTAACATTAGTATTTACATATAGTGCCATAAAAAACCATCCATATTTAATAAACAAAATATATTTAGAAGTAATTACGAACCATCTTAAAAAAACTTTATAGTTTTTAAATAAAAGTATAAACTTTTTTTACATTTTCTCTTTTTATCTCTCATGTAGGCATAGAAAAGTAAAGTTCATTTTCAATTAAGAGAATTATTTATAGTTTAGGTGAGATTTATTTTGTTTTTTACATAAGAAAGCACTATGTTAGTTTAGGTAACAACGCAAAAATAACAAGGACTACAAAATCTAAGCTAGCTTATTTAATTTTAAAATACAAATTGATAAAAGCTTACTTTTAACTTTAAAAAAGAGCAAAAGTATTATGCAAAAATAAATTTTTGTACAATAAAACTTTTTTAGAATAATTAGATCACTTTCACAAATAAAATACAATAAATTTTGTATCTTATTGCAACTTTGTTAAAGATAAACATATATATACATATAAAAGATCACCTTAAAAAGATATAAAATTGGTCTTGTTTTTCAAAAAAAATAACATAGCTAAGATAAGAAAATTATAAATTCATATGTAAAAAATAACATACAATTAATTTATTTTTAATATTAAATTTCAAAGATTTATATATAAAAAATAGAATATTTGTAAGTTTATTGTAAAATTTTAAAAAAAGCAAAATTTATGTGTTTTAGATCACGTTTTTTATTTTACTATACAAATTAAGAACAATAATAAAGCTTGTATAACACATCTATGCTTTTATATTTTTTTCTCTTAATTATCTTAGCTCTAAGTAATAAATACACATATTTGTGACATTTATCAAAAGATATTTTTTATAAATACACTATCCTTTTCCCAATAAAAACACAATATAAAGTTATAGGAGTTGTTTTTTAAACATGAGTAAAAGATCTTTAATTGCCATTGCTACATCTTTATGTCTATCATTTTCATTTAGTGCTAATGCACAAAACTATAAAATAGTATTTGCCAACTACTTTGGTGCTGATCACCCAAATACTATGATGATGGAAAAATTTAAGACAGAAATAGAATCAAATTCCAAAGGTAAATTTAAAGTAGTTATAAAATCAAATAATGAAGCAGGTGGCGAATCTCAAATCATGGAACTTGTAAAACAAGGCAAGATTGAGATGGCTCAAGTTGGTGGTCTTATAAAAGAAGATGAACCAATGATTGCAGCTTTAGAACAACCTTTTATCATAGATGATTGGGAACATGCTAGAAAAGTATTTCTATCAGATGGTATTGAAAAATTTAAAGGTGCTTATAAAGAAAAATCAGGTGCAAGAATTGGTGGTATTATAGTAAATGGTTTTAGAGAAATATCATCTTCATTCCCTGTTACTAGCATGCAAGATTTAGCTAAGATGAAAATGAGAACACCTTTAAATGATGTTTTTGTTGAATTATTTAAGTCTCTTGGCACTACCCCAATTCCACTACCTGCAAAAGAACTATATACAGCTCTTGAAACTAAAAAGGTAGATGGTCAAGATAATCCTTATGCTATGTTTGACTCTATGGGTTGGTATGAACAAAATCGCTATGTGCTTGAAAGTCGCCATATCTTCTCTCCTACCTTTATTTTAATTAATGATAAATGGTATAACTCAATTGCAAACGAAGATAAAAAAATCTTTGATGAAGCTTTAAGAGAAGCTATAGACTATAATTGGGAAATATCAGAAGATGGTGAACTTGATATTATTGAGATTCTAAAAGATAAAGGCGTCACCATAAATATTCCAAGTGATGAATTTAAAGCTCAAATGAAAGAAGCTGTAAAACCAGTTTATAACTGGTTTGATAAAGATGTTAAAGGAGCTAAGGAATTCCGTGAATATTGCGAAGGACTTAGATAAAAATTTAACTTATATATACGTAAAAGTGTCAGATTAAGACATAAGTGAACCTAAAAAGGGTAGTTTGCTAACACAAATTACCCTTTTTTATCGTCTATAAACTTTTAACTTCAAAATAGCTTAAAATTATAAATAGTTTATAGGTCTTATTTAGGTGTCTATCATGATAGTTACTATTTGTGGTGGTTCTGGTTTTGTAGGTCAACATTTAATTCAGTCCCTTTTATCTGAACATGAAATTGTTGTGCTTTGTCGTGATACAAAAGAAACTGTTAATAAATTAAAAACATCAGAACTAAACTTAAAACCTTTTTTAAACTCTAAAATCTTTGTAATATCTTACAAAGAGACTATGGATACCTACTCTTATCTTTATGGTAAATCTTATGAAGGTATTGATAATATAAATCTTTATATTATTAAAGTTCATGACAATAAAAATAAAATAGATATATTTTCAATCTTTACTAAACTTATAAACTCAAATGTTATTATAAATTTAGCAGGTGAAAATATCTCAAATAGATTTATTCATAAAAAGAGAATTGAAGATTTACTTAAATCTCGCATTAGTGTAACTAAAGATATTTATAATATATTCTCTAAAAAAGAATGTTTTAAAGAAAATAGATTATTTATTCAGGCATCAGCTACTGGATTTTATGAAGAAAATTCTAAAGATATTATTGATGAAAATGCACCACCTGGAAATAACTTCCTTGCTGATATTTGTATTCAAAATGAAAAAAATACTATATCCCTCTTTGGACAAAGTCATACTAGCATTATAAGATTAGGTGTTGTTATTGCTAAAGATGGTGGTTTATTTAAAGTATTAAAATCCCTACCTGCTATATCTTTTTTAAGTAATAGATATTTACCTTATATCTATATAGATGATGTATGTCTTGCTATAAAACATATTATGCTAAATAACTTATCTGGTGTTTTTAATTTCACAACACCTGAATTTGGTAAAACTAAAAAAGTATTAAATGTTCTAAATTATAGAAGACATATAAGAATACCTGTTTTTCCTTTTATGATAAATATTGGAGATAAAAGAGGTATCTTACTTACTGTAAATCAAAAAATACAACCTAAAGCTCTTTTAAATAGTGGCTATCAATTTAAAGTATCAAATACTAAAGATTTACTTCATTATATAAAAACAAAAAATAATTAAAAAAGCTTAGCTCTAAAAAGAACTAAGCTTTAACACTAAAACTCAGGAGAGAGTTTTTATTCTTTATCTACCAAGTAAAGCAAGTGCAATCTGTGGCTTTTGATTTGCTTGAGTTAATATAGATTGAGATGCTTGTTGAATAATTTGTTGTTGTGTTAGATTTGCTGTTTCCTCTGCAAAGTCTGTATCACGTATACGAGAACGTGCATCTGATTCATTTTCAGAGATTGATGCTTG
>JARHZF010000190.1 GCA_029258325.1 Anaerobiospirillum sp.
TCATTTTCCATGAAGGCAAGAGCCAATCTATCTTTTATAAAAGGTGATTTACACTTATATATATTAAAATTTGTAAAACAAAATCTAGTCTTTAAAAAAAGCTTACTATTATTCTCATTCATCTTATCATTAACAGATATCTCATTTATAAAATCTGAATATACTGTATAACTAAAAGATTGTGATGTTCTATAAAAAGGACATTTAACTACATCTGTATAAAATGTGCTAAGAGAGCTTGGTAAAATGACTTTTTCAATAAAGGCATTAACTAAAATAGCATTAGGATAAATATACTTAACATTATCATTAAAAACTAATGTTTTTTCTTGTATATAAGGTACAGCATAAAGACATTTTAAATCTTTGCTATAAAGCATATTATTATCTACTGCAAAATATTTATTGTCACTATGCACTTCATACTTAGTTAAATTTTTAGCATCTATAGTTCTAAAATAATGCTTATGATATACATCATCTATTAAATTCTTATCATCCTCAATAAAAACACCTAAAAAATCTTTATTTAATACTATTTTTTGAATAGACATGACTTTATTATCTAAAGCATTTTCTTTCATATACAAGATATTATCTTGAAAAATAACAATATTATTTTTTCCAGTATAAGATATTAAGCAATTATTAGCATCAAGTAAAAAATCATTTTTTTCCATATAAAATCTCTTTATTTAAATTGTATATGTATTTTAAAGTTTTACAAATAAACTTCAAAAATACATACATAATCATAAATAGTATTTATAAAATATTACTTTTGTTTAGTTAAAAAAAACATCTTGATAAATATAGTTTTTTATTATTAAAATCAAGTCCTATTTGATCTACAAGATCGTATTAGTTTATAATAAATTTCAAAAATTAATAAGAAAAAAATACTTATTACTAGTAAAAAGTTTTTATTTTCTCTTTAAAAGAGAAAAATAAAAACAAAAAAACTCGACTTTTGTCGTTTAAATTAACAATTTTTTATATAGTAGGTATTGATGTGCTTGATATTTTAATTCAATTTTTTACAGACTATGGTTATCTTGCTGTTTTTGGCATATTAGTACTTTGTGGTTTTGGTCTTCCAATTCCTGAGGATATTACTTTAGTATCAGGTGGTGTTATATCAGGTCTTGAATATGCAAATCCACATATAATGCTATTTGTAGGTTTGGCAGGTGTATTAATTGGTGATGCAACAATGTTCTTACTTGGCCGTATCTTTGGCTATAGAATACAAAGAATAAAGATGTTTAGAAAAATCTTGTCACCAAAAAGATTCTCTCAAATTCAAAGAAAATTTAAACAATATGGTTTAGGTTTACTCTTTGTAGCTAGATTTCTACCAGGATTAAGATCTCCTATTTTTCTAGTTGCAGGTATGTCACGCCGTATTTCATTTTTAACCTTTATCTTAATGGATGGCTTTGCAGCTGTTATTTCTGTACCTATTTGGGTTTATTTAGGTTATTTCTTTGCTAATAACTTAGATCTACTTATGGTTTATGTATCAGATGTTCAAAGATCAATCTTCCTAGCATTAGGTGTTCTATTTGCAATTATAGTAATAATTTTCTTAAAGAAAAAATTCCACTCAAAATTAAATAAAATTGCAGATAAAGAAGAAACAACAGAAGTAACTTCAGAAAAAAAAGATACTTTAGATAAATAAATAAAAACATAATCTATAAAAATCAACTAAATAATGCACCTCTTAGGTGCATTATTCATTTTAAAAGCAAAAGCCTATATTTATCTTGTAAACTTAATCTCTGTTAACTTTTATTTCTAATAATTTTATGGAAAATTAAAATGAATGAAATAACAACTATGGCTCAACTTACAGCTATAGTAAAGGAGATTAACTCCATACTTTGGGGACCTTGGTTTTTAATACCAATTTTAGTCGGTGCTGGTGTTTTCTTCACAATAAAATTATCTTTTATACAAATAAGATACTTTGGTGCAGCTTTTAAACACGTTTTTGGAGCTCTATCCTTAAATGGTGAAAAAGCAGGTTCACATGGCATGACTTCTTTTCAGTCTCTTGCAACTGCTATAGCAGCTCAAGTGGGCACTGGAAACTTGGCAGGCGTAGCTACTGCTATGGTATTAGGAGGTCCTGGTGCTATCTTTTGGATGTGGATGGCAGCTTTCTTTGGTATGGCCACAATCTTTGCAGAAGCAATCTTAGGTCAAATCTATAGAACACGTGATAGTGCAGGTCATATAACAGGTGGTCCTGCTTATTATATTTCAAAAGGTTTAGGTTCTAAATCTTTAGCATCCTTATTTGCAGTTATTATCATCATAGCTTTAGGCTTTATCGGTAATATGGTGCAATCAAACTCAATTTCTAGTGCTTTTAGTACAGCTTTTAGTATTCCAAATTGGGTAACTGGTACCTTCATATTCTGCCTTGCTGGATTTATTTTTATAGGTGGTGTAAGACGTATTGCTGGATTTACAGAAAAGATGGTTCCTCTTATGGCATCTGTATATGTACTTGGTGCTATATACATCATGGCTGTAAATTACGATATGATTATCCCTGCTATAAAAAGCATCTTTGTAGGTGCTTTTGATCCAAGTGCTGCAACAGGTGGTGTAATAGGTGCATCTGTAAAAGAGGCTATACGTTATGGTGTTGCTCGTGGCCTTTTCTCTAATGAAGCAGGTATGGGTTCAACCCCTCATGCTCACGCTGTTGCTCGTGTAAAACACCCTGTTGAGCAAGGCTTTGCTGCTATTATTGGTCTTACTATTGATACCTTTATTGTTCTAAATGCAACAGCTTTAGTAATCTTAGTTACTAATTCTATTGATGGAACTAAACAAGGTATTGAAGTAACACAACAAGCATTTATAAATGGTATGGGCACAGCTGGTGCTGGCTTTGTGGCTGTATGTTTATTCTTTGCTGCCTTTACAACTATTATTGGCTGGTATTTCTTTGCTGTACAAAATGTTAAATATCTCTTTGGTTATAGAGTAGTTAATATTTTCTCTGTAGTTGTACTTGGTTTTATTATGATGGGTGCATTTTTAGATGTTGAGTTAGTATGGGAGCTTGCTGACTTATTTAATGGTCTTATGGTTATACCAAATATTATAGCTGTAGTTGCTCTTTATAGATTGATTATAAAGGCTTTAGATGACTATGAAAATAAGTTTATTAAAGGTCTAAAACCACTTTTTGGTCCATCTGAAAAACTTACAAATAGATTTGCACATCTACAAAATATAGGCAGAAAGAAAAGATATAAAAAATATAATAAAAGTTAATTAAAAAGATGGTAGTCTTAAGCTTAAGACTACCTTCTTTATTTTTATAAATACTTAGTTAGTATATTTTCTAATATAGATGCAATTACTAAAGGACTTACAGCATTACCTGCTTGCTTATATAAAATATTAGTACTGACACTAGATCTCTTTATATTAGAGATAAAAGATGAACTAAATCCCTGAGCTTTAAAAACCTCATCTATACTTAATTTGCGTATAATATTACGTCCATATCTCTTTGTTAGAATTTTAGGACTATCTGCTCTTGCGAGTATAGTAGGTGCTATACCATTTACAGAATAAACACGCCTTTGTCTTTCATTATCTTTTAAAATTTCACGTGGAATATCAAAGAGCTTTTCTATATTATGTGAAAGATAAGTTAGATCTTCTATATCTCTATCTAAAAACTCATCTAAACCTACACGCTTTAATACAGTACTTTCTAAAATCTCTTTATCTAAAATATCCTTTAAATATATTTCCTTTTTATTAAATTTTAAAGAATTAAAAAAGTTTAAAGCTCTTTTAGTATTTAAGTTCTTTTTTAAAAGACTTACCTTTTTATTTCTTATATCATTTTCATAAGTTCTATCAATATTATCTAATATACCAAAAATATAAGTGCGTTCACGACTTTGACAAAGACCTGTCTCCTTAGTATTTATAATAGTAAAATCAACGTTATAACCTATATCATACAAAGTATTTAAAATAACTTTTATAGTATTACTATCATCATGTGATATTAGATTTTTTACATTTTCAAGTAGAAAAAATTTAGGTTTTTTATCTTGTAAAATTCTTGCTACATCAAAAAATAAAGTACCACGTGTATCATTAAAACCATATCTATTACCTGCAATTGAAAATGATTGACATGGAAATCCTGCTAAAAGGAGATCGTGATTTACAATATCTGTACTTTTAAGTTTAGTTACATCTCTTATAAAAGTGTGAGCATTAAAGTTTTGTTTATAAGAGATTCTAGCTTTATCATCAATTTCACATGCTAAAACTAAATCATAATTTAAATTTAAAAAATTAAAAGCTTCTTCAAAACCACCAATACCTGAAAATAAAGATACTATTTTTAGTCTATCCATTTTATAAACTCTCATATTAAAATAACTAAATACGTTAAAATTAAAACCATTTAGATAAATTTAATATTACCGCTTATATATGTATCTTCACAATAAATATTGTATTATTTATACTTATATCTATAATAATGAAAATTAAAGTGTGTATAAAAGAATATTTGCGTGTTTATCTTTTATATTTTTTATAAATAGATAATACATAATAGTTTATGTGAGATTTATTTTGTTTTTATATAAGACAGAAGTATTTTGTTTTAAATAACAACACAAAAATTATAAGGAATACATTTGCTTAAAAAATTCAACTTTAAACAGTTGCTTTAATAATTTATTACTTTTTTTGTTATGATATAAACAAAGTAAATATTAAAAAGTGGTTATATGAATAATTTTGCTAAAGAACCTAAAGATGGTGATTTTATAAAATATATAGAAAGTATTAATAAAGAGGCACTTAATACTTTAAAACAAGATATTATCAATGAAAATATTGGTAAGGATTCTTTGCAAAAGAAAATAAATGATGCTAATCAATATAAAAACAATGAAAAACATATTGATAAGAACTCTTTGCAAAAGAAGACAAATAATACTAATCAATATAAAAACAATGAAAAACATATTGATAAGAACTCTTTGCAAAAGAAAACAAACAATACTACTCAATATAAAAATCCTAAAGAGGATGAAGATATCATTGTTATTGATATTAGCGATAGTGAAACTAGACAAAAAATTAGAAAAAATAATAAAAGAAAATTTGCACAAAATGCAAAAGAAGAAAATGAAATAACTTCAAAAAAAGGTTCTAAAATAATAGATGTAATCTTACAATTTATTATTTTGGTATCTATTGGTCTTGCCTATATAACAGAAGCAAATATATTTATTGCTATTATATTTATTTCATCTTTAATATTTGCTATAAGGAGTATGACTAAACATGAGTGATTTTTTTAGTCCAACAGTTTTTTGGCTTGCATCTGCCTTAATTATCTTTGGCATAGAAATGACAATAAATACTTACTTTTTATTGGCTTTATCTATGGGCGCCCTAGCAGGTGGTGTTACAAGCTTTATATCACCACATATTAATACACAATTTGTTGTAGCAGGTATTGTAACTATACTTGCAGCATCTGCTGTCTTTTACTTTAAGAAAAAACAAAAAAATAATAATATACAAGGTCTAAATGATGATAATTTAGATGAAGGTCAAGAGGTTTTTGTTGAAGTTATAGAAAAAGATGGTTCTTCTAATGTAAATTATAGAGGTGCTAAATGGAAGGCTAAACCTTATGATGAGGCATTAGAGGTTGGTTCTTATATAATTAAAGAAATTAAAGGTTCTATTTTATTTATAACTAAGAAGTAGGTGTATATGTTTTATAGTTTCTCAGATACTATTATTGTATCTTTTATCTTTATTGTCATTGCAGCAATCTTTGCTTATCAATCTATAAAAGTTGTTCCTCAACAAAATGCTTGGATTGTTGAAAGAGTTGGTAAATTTAAATGCGTGCTAAACCCAGGTTTAAACTTTATAGTACCTTTTATTGATAAAGTTGCCTATAAACACTCTTTAAAAGAAATCCCTCTTGATACCCCATCTCAAGTATGTATTACACGTGATAATACTCAATTATCTGTAGATGGTGTATTATTCTTCCAAGTAACAGATCCACAAAGAGCAAGTTATGGTACTTCAAACTATATTATTGCTATAACTCAACTAGCTCAAACTACCTTACGTTCTGTTATTGGTAGAATGGAACTTGATAAAACCTTTGAAGAGCGTGATGCTATTAATAGTAATGTAGTAGCTGCAATTGATGAGGCTGCCCTCAACTGGGGTGTTAAAGTATTACGTTATGAAATTAAAGATCTAACTCCACCATCTGTTATCTTACAAGCTATGCAAAAACAAATTACAGCAGATCGTGAAAAAAGAGCTTTAATTGCAGAATCAGAAGGTAGAAAACAAGAGCAAATCAACCTAGCAACAGGTGATAGAGAAGCTGCTATTGCTCGCTCTGAAGGTGAAAAGATTGCTGAAATTAATAAAGCTGAAGGTCAAGCTCAAGCTACTATAACTCTTGCAAATGCAACAGCTACAGCTATTAGAAATATTGCTAATGCTGCAGGTGAAGATGGTGGCATGACTGCTATTAATATGCAAATTGCAGAACAATATGTTGATGCTTTTAAAGAACTTGCAAAAACAAATAATACTCTTATTGTTCCTAGCAATTTAAGTGATATGTCAACTTTAATTGGCTCTGCTATGAAGATTGTACAATCACAAAAGAATTAGTTTTAGGTATTATCTCTATAGGGGCTTTTACGCCCCTTTTTCATTAAATTAGGAAAAATTTCATGTATCCAAATAATTATAATAATAATGAAGATACAAGTCTTTTAAAGAAAATCTGTAAATTTTTAATGTTTATAGGTTCAGCTTTAACTTTTATAAGAAACTTTATTGGCAACTTAATTATGCTTTTATTCTTTCTTGTAATTTTTTCAGCTATACAATTAACTCAATCTTTAAAAGATACAAAACATGAAGAGGCATCTTATGCTCTTAATAATAAAACACCTTTAGTAAGTTTTGATCTAAGTGGTTATATATCAGAAAAACCTCTTGCTTTTAGCGAATTTGAACATATTCAAAAAATGCTAATTCAAGGTGATGATATAAAATTCCATGAACTTTATAAAATAAAAAAGGCTTTAAATACTATTAAACAAGATGAAAGCATAACAACTGTAGCTCTTTATCTTGATGATATGCAACCTATACCTTTACATGTAGCAGACTCTATTGCTAAATCAATTTATGAGCTAAGAAAAGCAAATAAGAAAGTTATTGCTTACTCAAGTTCCTATTCTCAATCTCAATACTTAATTGCCTCTGCTGCAAATAAAGTATATATGGATCCTTTTGGTGAAATTGAATTTAAGGGCCTTTCCTTAAATTCACTTTACTTTAAGAGCTTTTTAGATAAATTATTTATAGATCCAAAAATATTTAGAGCAGGTACATATAAGTCAGCTACAGAACCTTTTACACAAGACTATATGTCACCTCATGTTAAACTTGAAAATGCTAATATTGCAAATCATATCTACTCAACTTATAAACTTAAGTTAAAAGAGTATAGACAGGCATTTTCTCAAAATGATATTCCAAGTTCATCATATATGCTAAATAAACATCTAGAAGCTACAAATGGTGATATGGCTTTATATCAATTAAATATGGGTTATGTTGATGAGCTTTTATCATCCTTTGCTTTTGAGGATAGACTTATACAAGAATTTGGTCACTTAGTTGATGATAACTATAGAGCTAATGCTAAATCTTATGAAGATTATTTATCTGAACGTTTAAATCCTTTTGAGACTTTAAAGAAAGAGGAAATTGCTATTGTTTATGGTATAGGCAATATTGTAGATAAAGCCTCATCTCCAGATGATTTTGCTCCAGAGAACATAGTACCTCAACTTTTAAAGATAAGAGATGATGATAAAATAAAAGCTTTAGTTTTCTATATAAACTCAGGTGGTGGCTCTGTAACAGCATCAGAACAAATTAGACGTGCCCTCTCTATGGTAAAGGAGAAAAAACCTGTAGTAATCTCTATGAATGGTGTTACAGCATCAGGTGGTTATTGGATAGCAACAGCCTCTAATAAAATAGTAGCAACAGATGCAACTATTACAGGTTCTATTGGTGTATTTGGTATAACATTTAAAGCAAATCGTCTTATAAATGAGTTTGGTGTTTATAAAGATGGTGTTATGACATCAGATTTAGCTAATGATGATTTATTAACACCTTATACTGAAAATCTAGAAAATGTTATGCAAAAAAGTGTAGATAATATCTACCGCAAATTTATAAATTTAGTTGCAAGTTCTAGAAATATAGATGCTGCAAATTATAATACATTTGCAGAGGGTAAGGTATTTGTTGCACCTATTGCTAAAAACTTAAAATTAGTAGATACATTAGGTGATTTAGATACAGCTATTTATGAAGCTTGCAAACTTGCAAAAACAGATATAGATTCTGTAAAAATTACTCACTCAAAAGTAGATGTACCACCTATTATCAATAATTTAGAAAAATTCTTCTTTAAAGGTGCAAGTGCCTACATTCCTGATATTGTATTAGTAGAACTTCTTGATCTTAAAAAGAACCTTAGTTTATTTAAAACTGATAAAAATAAGGTTAATTTATTAATATCTAATATAGAAGATCCTAAACTATAAATTAGAAAATCTTTAAAGAGCTTAGTTGTAAAAAACTAAGCTCTTTATTATTTATACCTTGATAATCTATATAAATATTTGTGGCTATTTTTAAATTTTGTCTTTAATCTCACATATTTAAAATAAATATAAAAAAAATTTTGTTAGAAATATATAAACATGATCTTGCTAACATTTAAAAAAAAATTGAATGTTTAAAATCTATGTAAATTTTTTTTAGATGGAGAATTGAATATGCCAAGGTTTATGTGGTTTATTGTAGCCACCCTAGCTTTAATAGCAGGCTACTATATTTATGGTAAATTTGTAGAAAAAGTTTTTGGACCTAATCCAAAGCGTGAAACTCCTGCTCATACTAAAGCAGATGGTGTTGACTATGTTTTAATGCCAAAATGGAAACTTTGTCTTATTCAGCTTTTAAATATTGCAGGTGTAGGTCCTGTATTTGGTCCTATCATGGGTGCTCTTTATGGTCCTACAGCTCTTTTATGGATTGTTTTAGGTTCCATATTTGCAGGTGCTGTCCACGATTATTTTACAGGTATGTTATCTGTAAGATATCAAGGTGCAAACGTACCTCAAATTGCAGGTTATAATTTAGGTAAATATGCTCACTATGCAATGCGTGCTTTTGCTACCATCTTACTTTTATTAGTAGGTGTTGTATTTGCAACAGCTCCTGCAGGTCTTCTTGCTAAACTTACCCCAGATTATCTAGACTTTGGTGTATGGCTTGGTATTATCTTTATTTACTACTTTATAGCAACACTAGTCCCAATTGATAAATTAATTGGTAAGATTTATCCTCTCTTTGGTGCTCTACTTATAATTATGGCTGTAGGTGTTACTATTGCTATGTTCATTAAGATGCCAAATGAGTTCTATCAATGGGCAGACTGGACTCGCAATAATCACCCAGCAGAATTACCTCTATGGCCTTTAATGTTCATAACTATTGCATGTGGTGCATTATCTGGCTTCCACGCAACACAATCACCTCTAATGTCACGCTGTGTTGATAATGAAAGTGAAGGTAGATTTGTATTCTATGGTGCTATGCTTATGGAAGGCTTTATTGCTTTAGTATGGGCAACTGTAGGTATGACTTTCTATCAAGATCCAAGTGAACTTGCTAATACTATTAATGCAGGTACAGCATCTGCTGTAGTTTATGATAGCTCACTTGCTCTATTAGGTTCATTTGGTGGTATCTTAGCTGTTTTAGGTGTTATTGTTCTACCTATTACCTCAGGTGATACAGCATTCCGTGCAGCTCGTTTAACAATTGCAGAGTTCTTTAACCTATCTCAAGCTAGCAGAATAAACAGACTATATATAGCAATACCTATATTTGCTCTTGGTATCTTATTATCTCAAATTGACTTTAATATCATTTGGAGATACTTTGGTCTATCAAATCAAGTTCTAGCATCTATTATGTTATGGACTGCTGCAGCTTACCTATATAAGAAAGATAAACTACACTGGATTTGTACACTACCTGCTACTATGATGACAGCAGCTTGTACTACCTATATTTGTTATGAACCTAAGATGGGCTTTGGTATAGATATATCTATAGCTAATATTATTGGTATTATCTGTGCTGCTATTGCTCTTGTAGCTTTCTTAAAATATGGTAAAAAACCAATTGCAGGTGCACCTACTGATTGCTAATTACTTAAAATAAAAAGGATCAAAAATCTTTTAATATTTGATCCTTTAAAAAGAGAGTATTAAATATGCTCTCTTTTTTTTTAAATTAAATCAACTAAATCTGTAATTCTACTTACAGCAATTACATTCATACCTTCAATTTTCTTACGTGGTTTATTTGAAATAGGCACAATTGCTGTTTTAAAACCTTGTTTAAAAGCTTCATGTATACGCTCTTGACCTGATGGCACTGGTCTAATTTCTCCTGTAAGACCTATCTCACCAAAAGCAATCATAGTTCTATCAAGAGGTCTATTTCTATATGAAGAAAGTAAAGCTAAAACTAATGGTACATCAGATGCTGTTTCATCAACTTTAACACCACCTACTACATTCACAAATATATCTTGATCTGATATCTGTACACCACCATGTCTGTGTAAAACAGATAAAAGCATAGACATTCTTTGTGGATCTGTTCCAAGGGATAAGCGTCTTGGTACAGATGAATAATCATTACTATCAACTAAAGCTTGCAACTCAACTAAAAGAGGTCTTGTACCCTCCCATACAACCATAGCAAGTGAACCTGGAGCTATTTGCTCTTGTCTATTTAAGAAAATAGCAGATGGATTTTTAACTTCACGTAAACCCTCATCTGTCATGCAAAATACACCAATTTCATTAACAGCACCAAAACGATTTTTATGGCAACGTAGTGTTCTAAATCTAGGATCGTTTGAAGACTCTAAAATAACAGAGCAATCAACGCAGTGTTCTAAAATTTTAGGACCTGCAAGTGCTCCATCTTTAGTTACGTGACCTACCATAAAGACAGCTATATTTGTTCTTTTAGCAAATTGAGTTAAAGCTGCAGCTGACTCTCTTACTTGAGATACAGAGCCAGGAGCTGACTCAATACCATTTACATGCATAACTTGAATAGAGTCAATAACAAGGACATCAGGCATTTCAGCTGCTGCTATTTGACATATAGTATCAATTGAAGTTTCAGCACCAATTCTTACATTTTCTGTAGGTAAACGTAAACGTTTTGCACGCAATGCAACTTGTTCTAAAGATTCTTCACCTGTTATATATAAAACCTTAGCATGTGATGAAATACTACATACAGTTTGTAATAATAAAGTAGATTTACCAGCACCTGGATTACCACCAATTAAAACTACAGAACCTGCAACAATACCACCACCTAAAGTTCTATCAAACTCACCAAAAGTTGTAGATAATCTTTCTTTTGTCTCTATTTCAACTTTATTTAAATTAGTAATACCAGTACCAGATGCACCTGCAAAGCCAAGCATAGCAGAGGAAGCTGCTTTAAAGCCCGCCCCCTTTACATCAGCTATTTTAATTTCAGATATAGTATTCCATTCACCACATTCACGACATTGACCTAGCCATCTTGAATATTGTGCTCCACATTGAGCACATACATATGCTGTTTTTGCTTTTGCCATTTTTTATAAAATCATCTCAAGGAAAATAGCTACAACACTTAAATCACTATAATTTAAGCAAACATTTACTTCTTTTTGAACTTTTTCTTTTGCTCTATAAGCAACACCTAAATTAGATGCTTTAATCATTAATAAATCATTAGCACCATCACCTATACAAATACTTTGATTTTTATCAACATTTCTTTTTGCCATAAAGTCATTTAGAGCAACTTCCTTACCTTTTGCATCTACAATATCGCCTATAACCTTACCTGTAAAAAGACCATCTTTAATCTCTAAAGTATTTGCACATACCATATCTAAGTTATATTTATCTTTAATAACATTAATAAGTTGTGTAAAACCACCTGATGCTATACCAATAGCCCAATTGTATTTTTTAAGAGTAGCTATTAAATAAGAAAGACCATCTGTCTCTTTCATTATTTTTTTTACATCCTCAATAACATGAGCAGATTTACCCTCTAAAAGAGATACTCTTTTTGTTAAAGATTCTTTAAAGTCCATATTACCTTGCATAGCCTCATGTGTAATTCTAGCAATATCATCATATAGACCTAAAGCACGAGCTATTTCATCAATACCTTCAATTTGAACTGTAGTCATGTCCATATCCATGACTAAAACACCACTCTTTTTTAAAGATATTTCTCTATCAAAGTAAAAAGCATCAAAAGCAAACTCTTTATTTAAAACCTTACTATGTATATAGTCTTTAAAATTTTCATCTGCATCTACATTATATAAATATACATTGTGCTCATTTATATAATCACTTTTAAGTAAACTAATATCTTTATATTGTGTTTTATCTAAATGATCTAATAAAGATATATTCTCCTTATCACCTTTTTTTGCTACAAATAAATAAGCCATTAAAATCTCCTAAGATTTACAAAAATTAATAAAATTGTTCTCTATACTATCTTGTATTGTATCAATATCCTCTTTATAAAAAGCAGCTAAAGCTTTATAAATATTTAAAATCGTATCATTTTTATATAAAGAGAAATCTAAATCAAAATCACTTTCAAGTAAAATTCTATCCCTACTACATTTATTTAATAAGCTCTCTATCTTTTTATGTCCTTTAATTAAATAAGAACCTAAAGAAAAAAACATATCAAAAGATGAATATGCTTTAATTAAGTCATCACTTAAAATAGCATTATGTAGACATAAATTTATATGTTTTAATTTACCTTTATGTTTATTTAAAACTTTTAATAAAACATCATGTGTTTTATATACATGTAAAGATACAGGCTTTTTTTGTTCTATAGCAAAGAGAAGTTGATACTCAAATAATAAAATACACTCATCTATACTTAATTTAGATCTTTTATCAAAACCAATTTCACCAATACCTTTATATATATCTTTATCTGTATTTGTAAATAAGTTTTGTAAAAAAGTTAAATCGCTTTTATAGTCACTAAAAAAAAGAGGATGCAGACCTAAAAATATATTTACATTATGCTCACATTTAAGAGCTAAAAGATCGTAATTTGACTTTATATCAAAAGCCATAGCATTAAGATTAGTATGTAAAAAGGCACAAGAATTTGTGCCTTTATAATCTTTTATATGCATGTGTGCATCAATATACATTAATGCTCTCTTGTTGCCATAAAATTAATCTTAGGATAGCGTTCTTGTGTTAATGACAAGTTCACTGATGATGTAGCAAGATAAGTTAAATTATCGCCACCATCTAAAGCTAGATTTTGCGGAACTTTATTTTCAAGTTCTTTAATAGCCTTATCATCATCAGATACTACCCAACGTGCTGTAGTTACTGATACATTTTCATAAATAGCATCTACATTGTATTCATGCTTAAGTCTTGATACAACAACATCAAACTGTAGCACACCTACAGCACCTACAATTAAATCATTAGATACAATAGGTCTAAATACTTGCACAGCACCTTCTTCAGATAATTGCACAAGACCTTTTAGTAATTGCTTTTGCTTTAATGGATCTTTTAGACGTATACGTCTAAATAATTCAGGTGCGAAATTTGGAATACCACTAAAGTGTAAGTTTTCACCTTCAGTAAAAGTATCACCAATTCTTATAGTACCATGATTATGTATACCAATAATATCACCTGCTACAGCACTCATAGCAACGTCTCTATCACCTGCCATAAAGGTTACAGCATCTGATATTTGTACATCTTTTGCTATGCGTACATGACGAAGCTTCATACCCTTTGTATACTTACCTGATACAATACGCATAAAGGCAATTCTATCTCTATGTTTTGGATCCATATTAGCTTGGATCTTAAAGATAAAGCCAGATAGTTTTTCATCTGTTGCTTCAACTTTTCTTGTATCACTTTGACGAGCAAGAGGAGATGGCGCCCATGAAGTTAGACCATCTAACATGCAATCAACACCAAAGTTACCTAAAGCTGTACCAAAGAATACAGGAGTTAAATCACCTGATAAAAAAGCATCTAGATCAAAAGCATTAGAACCACCTTCAATAAGCTCCATATCATCACGAAGTTTTTGAGCTAGATCTTCACCTACAGCTTTGTCTAAATCAGGATTATGTAAACCCTTTATAACTTCTCTTTCTTGAATATGAAAGCCTTGACCTGAATGGTATAAAATAACTTCATCACGAAGAATATGGTAAATACCTTTAAATGATTTACCTTGACCTATAGGATAAGTAATAGGAGCACATAAGATATTTAGCTCTTTTTCAACTTCATCCATAAGCTCAAGTGGATCACGTGTCTCTCTATCTAACTTATTCATAAAAGTTAAAATAGGAGTTGTACGAAGGCGTGTAACCTCCATTAATTTTCTTGTTCTATCCTCAACACCTTTTGCAGCATCAATTACCATAAGGCAAGAGTCAACAGCTGTAAGCACACGGTAAGTATCTTCAGAGAAATCTTCGTGACCTGGAGTATCTAATAAGTTTACAATACAATTATTATAAGGGAATTGCATTACTGATGTGGTTACAGAAATACCTCTTTCTTTTTCCATAGCCATCCAGTCAGATTTTGCAAAAGATCCAGTTGAACCACGACCTTTAACTTCACCTGCTCTTTGAATTACTGAACCAAATAATAAAACTTTTTCGGTAATTGTTGTCTTACCAGCATCAGGGTGAGAAATGATAGCAAATGTTCTTCTTTTTGCTACATCTTCTAAAAAACTCTTATCTGCCATTTAATCGCCAAGATATATATCAAAATTTAAATCAAAAATATGCAAAATTTTAACATTCTAGTATAAAAGTTACAATAAGATTGATATAAAGGAAATTAAGGTAATTTAACTAAAAACCTATTGTCTATCTTTTACTTTACATATAAATTAAAGTGTAAATTTGAATTTTTTTTGAGTAATAAATTATGTTTTTTGCATATGGTGATAATGAAATATCTTATCTTAAGAAAAAAGATAAGAAATTAGCCTTAGTTATAGATGAATTTTCATATATAAAAAGAGAGATGGATTCATCTTTATTTGCATCTGTTGTAAATCATATAGTAGGACAACAAATTTCAAATAAAGCTAAAGATACTATCTTAAAACGTCTTTATGCTTATTTAGGTGATATTAATGAAAATAATATCTTAAATGCAGATGAGCAAAAGTTAAAAGAATGTGGTTTAAGTTCACGTAAAATTTTATATATAAAGGATTTTGCTATTAAGGTTCACACTAATTTATTTAATATTGAAGCTATAAAAAATATGTCAGATGCTGATGCTATAAAAGAGCTTACATCTTTAAAAGGTATTGGTGTATGGACAGCTGAAATGATCTTAATTTTTGCACTAAATCGTATGGATATTTTTAGTTATGATGATTTGGCAATTAAGAGAGGGCTAGCTTTAATTTATAAACATAAAGAGATAACAAAAGATCTCTTTTTAAAATATAAAAAACGTTTTAGTCCTTATGGAAGTGTAGCAAGCTTTTATATTTGGGCTTTTGCAAATAAAGAAAGTACTTTAAAGGCATCTTAAGTAAAATAGATTTTTTTAAACTTTGCTAATAGAGCTTATTTTGCTATATTTTAGAAAATTAAGTTTTTTTATTCCTAAATATAAAGAGGTTTACTATGGCAATTGCAATTATTGGTGCTATGGATGAAGAGATTGAATTATTAAACTCTTATATTAAAAACGCAAAAGAGCATGTTATTGCAAAACATAAAATTGTAGAAGGTCAAATTGATGGTGTGGATATCATACTTGCCAAATCAGGTATTGGTAAGGTATGTGCAGCCTCAATTACAGCAATTTTATTATCAAAATTTGATGTATCTTATGTAATTAATACAGGTTCAGCTGGTGCTTTAGATGAAAAGCTTGATGTAGGTGATGTTGTTTTTTCAAATAAAGTTGCTCATCATGATGTTGACTTAACAGCTTTTGGTTATAAAAAAGGTCAACTACCAAGTTATGAACAATATTTTGTAGCATCAAGTCATTTAGTTGAACTTGCAAAGGAAGCTGCAAAAGAACTTGATGGTATTAAAGTTCATCAAGGTGATGTTGTATCAGGAGATCAATTTATAGCTGATAAGAAAAAGAGTCTTGCCTTTAAAGAGACTTTTACTGAAGCTTTAGTTTGTGAAATGGAAAGTGCTTCTATTGCTCAAGTTTGTACTGATTTTGAAACTGAATTTTTAATTATTAGATCAGTATCTGATAAAGCTGATGGCAATTCACATCTATCTTTTGATGAGTTCTTACCTATAGCATCTAAAAACTCTGCAGCTTTAGTACGTGCTTTAATCAATAAAATTTAAAAAATTAGTAAAACTTAAGCTTTTACATAGATAAAAAGTGCCTTTTGGCACTTTTTTAACTTCATGTGAGATTTACGTTGTTTCTATACAAGATAATCACTATGTTGTTTTAAGTAACAACACAAAAATCATAAGGACTACATAATTTTATTTTAAAAATACATTTTTATATAAAATGTTTATAACAACATACAAACATCTTGTATAATATAAATTTTATACAAGTAAAGATTTTCTATCTTTTTGTATTTTTAAATTTAAGTATAAAAAAGGTTTTTATAAAATGAAATTAAAAATTTTAAGCATTGTATCAATATTAGCTATTAGCTCTATGGCTCATGCAGATTCTATTTTATTTACACAAAGTGATAATTTCTATGCAGGTGCAAATGTTAGCTATGATGGTGAAGCTGATATAAAAAATTATGAATATAATGGTAAAGCTAAATTTACAAATTTTAGAGTATATTTAGGTAATCCTAATATACATATTCAATATAAGAGAACAAATGTTGATTTCTCATCAAATGAGCCAAATTACAAGACTCCTTTTGAACACCTAAACTATGTATCTTTTGATTTTAGAGGCGATAATCTACCACTATCTTCAACTATGGATATTTTCTATGGTGTAAACTTAGGCTTTGGCTTTGAAAGTGATTTTAATTTAA
>JARHZF010000051.1 GCA_029258325.1 Anaerobiospirillum sp.
AAAAAAGAGAATAGCACTATATAAATATAGTGCTATTAGATAAAAAGGAGTTCAAAAATATTGATGATCAACTATAATTCATCCAACTATTTTTTTTCATTATAATAATATATTATCATCATGTCAAGAATAAAAATAAACAAATATTTAAATAAAATTTACATATATAATATATAAAAATAAAAAATTTATATATATTCTATTTTAAAATACAAATATTAATATTTTTATAGAAAAATTTTTTTATATTTTTTATAAAAAAATAAAATTATTTTCTATAATTTAAATATATTATAGCTAATATATAGCCTATTAAAGCTATAAAAGTCTATAACAAACAAGTTATTTTTTTAATAAAACTAGAGATGTTATCCTTAGTGTATAAGAAAAATTTAGCTTTTTTATAGAACTTTTATAGTAAACTTTGACAAAACTTTATCTAATAAAAATCAATAAAAAAAGCAAACATAAAAGTCTGCTTTTTTTTAACTTAAGAATGAGGAATATCCTCATATTACAAAAAATTACTTATGATTTAATTAGCAAAATTAAATACCACCACTAAATCCTGTTTCTTTAAACTTCTTATACTCTTTTTGTAAAGCTTTTGAGAAACCTGGATATAAAGCTGTTATAACATTTGTAGGTAATGGCTTGTCATCACTATCATAGAATGTAATAACTGATTTGTTCTTGTCTAATGCTATTCTTATAATATAATCATCAGATTCTATCTTAAATGAATCAATGCCCTCTTCCTTAAAGAATGAACTCTTTGGCTCTTCATATTTTACATTTATAGTAGAACTTGAAATTGAATACTCTAAGATTGTAAAGCCATATTTTGGTAACATCTTACGCACTAATGGCCATGCTATATCATATGGAATTGCAAGTCTAAAACAATCTTCATCATTTACATCTCTATCTAAGTTTACTTGTAACTCATCAGGTAGATTGTTTTCAATTTCATAAGATCTCTCTACTTCTGCTATGATTTCTTTTGAAAAACCTATAGCAAATCTTTCAAGCTCAATTGGTGTTAATGTATTTTGCATCTCCTTACCATTTGATAACTTGGTCATAGATCCTATTAATGCAGTAGCAATACCTACATGTCCATATTTATTTTTACCTATTCTTATTCTATAAATTTGATTATAACGAAGACCCTTTGAGTCTAAATCTAACATGGAATAAGGTTGACCATATTCATTAAAATCAGCTGATGCTGTTGTAAGCTCATAAGCACCCTCTGTAACATTACCAACCTTTATATGCATATTATTTAATACTTTGCCAAGTAAAGCCCATGCTTTGTCCTCATTATCAATACCATGAGTGCCATTTGCATCAAACCAAATAATAGACTCACCATTTATAAATTGACCTGCAAGACCATGCTTTGACTTTAAAAATACAATAGGTGGTCTTACATCAATATTTTCACCTAAAGGTCCTTTTTGAATTGCATTGTCAGGAATTGATAATGTTGGATCTATAGGCGGTGTATTTAAACCTGCAGGTGTTACTAATTGATCAGGAATATTCTTAGCCTTAGTATGCTCATAATAACCTGTAGGCTCTCTTAAAGATGTATCTAAATTACCATCATAATATTGCCAATATTCTCTTACTGTTGAACATGCACTTAATGACAATATTGCTACACTTAAAAATGATAGTGCAAAAAATTTATTTTTTTTAATCACTTTAACCTATCTCCTATTTATATAAGGGGACCTTTTTCCTTTTTTAATTCTTAAACACTAAAGGATACCATATATCTTTATGTGAAAGATACCATTTAATAGTATTCATTAGACCATCATCAAAATTTATTAAAGGTTTATATGCAAGAATGTTCTTTGCTTTATCTGAACACATAGCATATCTAAAATCATGACCTTTTCTATCCTCTACATAAATAATATTATCCTTATAAGATATTCCTTTACTAAAAATACTTTCTTTATAAAGATCTTTATACTTTTTGTCTAAAAAAAGATCCTCTAAAATCTTACCTATTTTCAAAACTAAATCTATATTCCTAACCTCATTATCTCCACCTATATTAAAACAATCAAATCCTTTGTAATTATCTATAATTAAATCTATAGCTCTTACATGATCATCTACATGCACCCAATCTCTTATCTGTAAACCACTACCATAAATTCTTATAGGTCTTGCATATAGATAATTTATAATACATATAGGGATTAACTTTTCAGGATATTGATAAGGTCCATAATTATTAGAACAGTTTGATATGCTTGCTTTTATACCATATGTTTTTACATAAGAGCGAACAAAATGATCTGATGCAGCCTTTGAGGCTGAATATGGAGAATTAGGCTTGTATTGATGTAACTCTGTAAAAGGAGCATCACCATCCTTTAATGCACCATATACTTCATCTGTTGAAATATGATGGAAATGAGCTAGTTCTCTTTTTTTATCAAGATAATAATCTTTATAACATTCAAGTAAATTATAAGTACCAACTACATTTGATTGTATAAAAGATGATGGATCTTCAATTGATCTATCAACATGACTTGAGGCTGCAAAATTTATAATAGTATCAATATTGTAAGTTTTGAAAATATGTAAGACTAAATCTCTATTATTTATATCTCCTTTTATAAATACAAAATTATCATCATTTAAATATTCTTTTATATTATCTAAAACACCAGCATAGGTAAGAGAATCAAGTACTAAAATAAAATCATTTCTATGCTTTTTATTATAATGCACATAGTTAGAGCCTATAAAACCTGCTCCACCTGTTACTAATATACGTCTCATCTCTTACCTAAATAATGTAACTTAAATACTATTACTCAACCTTTAATAATGGTTTTTGTAAATAAGCAAATAAGTTTGCAGATACCATATTTAATACTTCTTTAATTGAAGATAATTCTGGATCATATGGATTTATGTAGGTTGGATCACTATCTGACTCAAAATAGCATACAGAAGAAAATACAGCATCTACATCTGTATCAGATATAGTTAGTGAACATCTAAAATCAATAAAACGCTCTACACCTGCCTGAATTAAAAGAGGATCACGCATTGTCTTTTTAAAATTAATAACACGTAACTTTCTATCATCTAAATAGATATGATCTGGTTTTACACCACTTTTAACCCAATGTTCAGCTTTATCAAAAGAACGCTCTAAATCATTGTCTGAATGAAAAGAGAAAGTAATTTCGTACTCGCTACCCATAGGAGTAGATGTCACAGCCTCTTCATTCTTTACAACATCATCATTATCATCACTCATTTTATACATCCTATTATTGCAAGTAATTAGACAAAAGCTTTTTTAGTATCACGTAAAGCAACTGTCAAGTTAAACACAGGATTATTTTCTGTACTTAATTTAGAATCAACACAGAAATATCCCTCTCTTTCAAATTGATAGCTATCACCAACTTTTGATGCCTTTAATGACATCTCTAAAGCTGCATCTTCAATAACTTCAAGTGAATCTTTATCAACAGTAGATAAGAAATCCTCTACAGCACCTGGATTTGCTACATTGAATAAGCGTGAGTATAAACATACTTTTGCTCTATAACAATTATTACTATCAACCCAATGTATTACACCCTTTGGCTTGTGGCCTTCAACATCTTTACCAATTGAATTAGGCACAGCTTCAACATGTACACATGTAATTTCACCATTTTCATCTTTTTCACAAGATGTAGCTTTTACAATATAACCATTACGTAATCTTACTTCATAGCCAAGCTTTAATCTCTTATATTGCTTATTAGCTTCCTCTTTAAAGTCAGCTTTATCAATATATAATTCTTTTGAAATAGTAATAGTACGTGTACCTAAATCTTCTTTATCAGGATGATTTGCAACAGTAAGCTCACTATCATTTACACCATCTGTACCATAGTTATCAATAACAAGTTTTAAAGGATGTAAAACAGCCATAGCACGCTTTGCATTTGCATTTAAATCTTCACGTACACAGGTCTCAAGAGCACTCATCTCTACAGTATTTTCTTGTTTTGTAACACCAATACGACGACAGAACTCTCTAATTGAGGCAGGTGTATAACCACGACGTCTTAAACCTGATATTGTTGTAAGTCTAGGATCGTCCCAACCATCAACTAATTTTTCATCAACAAGTAAATTTAATTTTCTCTTAGAAGTTATTGAGTATTCTAAGTTTAATCTACTCATTTCATATTGATGCGGTCTATGCTCAATTGAAATATTTTCTAAAACCCAATCATATAAACGTCTATTATCTTGGAACTCTAATGTACAAATGGAATGAGTAATTCCCTCAATAGCATCAGATATACAATGAGTAAAGTCATACATAGGATAGATACACCACTTATCATGTGTCATAGCATGATGAGCATATCTTACTCTATAGATAACAGGATCACGCATACATATAAATGGTGATGCCATGTCTATTTTTGCTCTTAGACATGCTTGACCTTCTTTAAACTTACCATTTTTCATCTTTTCAAATAGAGCTTTGTTTTCTTCAATGCTTCTATCTCTATATGGACTATTTTTACCTGCCTCTTTTAAAGTACCTCTATACTCTCTTATTTGATCAGGAGTTAGTTCATCAACATAAGCTAAACCTTTTTCAATTAACTCAAGAGCATAACCATATAATTTATCAAAATATGATGAAGAATAACGAATCTCACCATTCCATGAGAAACCGAGCCACTTTACATCTTTTTGAATTGACTCTATATATTCCATATCCTCTTTTACAGGATTTGTGTCATCAAATCTTAAATTACAAGTACCTTTATAATCACGAGCAAGACCAAAATTTAAACAAATTGATTTAGCATGACCTATATGTAAATAACCATTTGGCTCTGGAGGAAAACGAGTAGCCACATGATCCTCTTTACCTGACTTTAAATCTTCATCAATTATGTCTGTAATAAAATTGCGTGGAATATTTTCTTCTTTAATATCTACAGCTTCCATCGCCCTCTCCAATTTAACCATAACTAAAAATATAAAATACTTGATATAGTTTAGCAAAGCAAAGTCATTGCCTCAAATTTTTAACACTTTTTTTATAAAACTAATAAATAAAGCATTGATAAATAAAGTAAAAATTAATAAAATTTTTTGTAAAATATGAAATAAATTAGCACTTTTGTATACAAAAATCTCATATATTTACTATAAAGATATTTGTATATTTATAAAAAAAAATATAGAATGTGTTATTTATTTAGAAATACCTTCTTATGTAGTGGTGTACTATTTGTACAAAAAGAGGTCTTATATAATGAGCTTTGAGTCTGAAAAACCATTTAATGATTTTCAACATTTTGCACGTGGTATTCGCCGTTCAGGTGAGTTTTCAATTAGAGAATCAAATATTCTAGAGCAGTGCGGTACTGCTATGATGGAATTACATAAAGGTATTAGAGAAGCTTCTGATGAAACTGAAGCTGAGTTTTTAAAGCAACTTCATTCAGATGAAGTAATTTCTGATCCTTATGCAAAGGTATTCAAAAAGTATCTAACAGTAATTCAACCAAGACGCTTACACAGACTATGTGCTGTTGGTGATGATGAACTTGGTAATGAGTTTACTGGTGGTGCTGGTGATGACGGTTCTATTGATTAAAAAAGTCTTTAGATAAAGATATCTGCAAAGATATTTCCTCATTGTAAATAAAGCTCAAAATATTTTGGGCTTTATTTTTAAATAAAAAAAGCTCTAATAATTTGAAAGTTATTAGAGCTTTTTTATACCTTATGAGATATTTGATATTTAAAATAATGATAGTATTGTTACCATAAAGGCTACTGTAAATAATATAATTAAAGATAAATTAACTCCTCTTAAAGCTAAGATAATAGCAAATAAACAACCTGCAGTTGAATAATAGATATTATTATCTATAGCTGTAAAAACAGCAGGAAAACACATAGCTGTTAAAGCTGTATAAGGAATTAAATTTAAAAATCTTTTTGCAAATGAATTAAATTTTAAAAAAGATATACATGCAGCTGGTACTACTTTTGGAATAAAAGCTATAAAAGATCCTATTATAATTGTAAAAAGATAAGATCCTTCAAATAACTCTGCCATCTTAAGCTCCTTTATTCTCTTCTTCTTTATCTAAAGTATTATCTTCATCTATACAGTTATTTTCCTCATCTTTAGGTTTACCTTCATTTTCATCTTTAATTAATAAAGCACCTAAAGTTGACATAACTAATGTAGATATAACAATAGACCAGCTAAAATCTAAAAATCTTGTTAAAAGTGTATTAAATAAAGCAGTTGCTATTACCAAAAATAAAATCTTTTGTGATCTTTTTACTCCTGGCATAATTAAGGCTATAAATAAAGCATATAGCGCAATACCTAAACCATGAATTATAAAGGTTGGTAAAATAGAATTTGCAACTACACCAATTACAGTGCCTGAAAACCAAGCAATATAACTTACTGTAAATAATCCCAATAAATAAGCAAGTTTTGCTCTTTTTGATGGTGCTGTTGTAAAAATAGCAAAGCTTTCATCTGTTATAAAAAATGACAATAAAACTCTTGATGTTATAGTAGTACTATCTAAAATACGTGAATTTACGCATGTAGACATAATGAAATATCTAAAGTTAATTAGAAAGATTCCTATAAGAAGAGCAGCTAAAGTTGCACCTTGTGTTACCATGCCTAAAAATAAGACTTGAGAGGAACCTGAATACATTGTTAATGAGAGTAAGATAGTTTCAAACTCACTAAAACCATTTTGCATTGCCAAAATTGCATAAGCTATAGCTACAGGAATGTATCCTAAAACAATAGGTATTGCATGACGCATACCTATAATATATAAACTTTTTATATCCATTTTATTTACACACATGACTCTTATAAAAGATATTTACACAATTATAATTTAATTAAACAAAAATAGCACTAGAATAAAGCAATTTTGTAAAAAATTGTGCTTTTAGCACTATTTATGTTTTTTTTATAAAAAAATATTGTGTTAAGTTTATATATGCTTTATTTTAACTTTATATTTTTGATCATGTTTTTAATTTATTTTAAAGAAGAAGAAATAAAATGGATAATTTAGATATTGCAAAGTTTGGTGGTACCTCTGTTGCTAATTTTGAGGCTATGTGTTCATCTGTTAATGTTGTAACCTCAAATAAAAATACTAAACTTGTTGTTGTTAGTGCATGTGCAGGCGTTACTAATATTTTAGTTGAACTAGCATCTGGATCATGTAATGAAGCAAAAATGCAAGAACTTCTAGATAAATTAAAACATATTCATGAAAGTATTACAGAAAACTTAGATAAAGATGTTCAAGATAGATGTAATAAGCATATTGAAAATACTTTAGAGGAAGTTAAAAACTTAACTTTTGAGGCTAATATGGAGCGATCAGATTCACTTACTGATAGATTAGTCTCTCAAGGCGAATTATTATCTTCATACTTAATAGTAGAAATATTTAAAAAGTTAGGTCATAAGGCTTCTTTTTTTGATGTAAGAAAAGTAATGAGAACTGACTCTAACTTTGGTAAGTCTCAACCTCTTATTGAAGTATTAGCTGATCTTGCTAAGACACATCTTCTACCTTTATTAGATGGTGATGAAATTATAGTAACTCAAGGCTTTATTGGTCAAAATAGTGAAGGTCAAACTACTACTTTAGGTAGAGGTGGTTCTGACTATACTGCATCACTTTTAGCTGAAGCTTGTAATGCTAAAACTATCTCTATTTGGACTGATGTTCCTGGTGTTTATACAACAGATCCAAGATTAGTTCCTCATGCTAAACCTATTGATGAACTTACCTATTTGGAAGCTGCAGAAATGGCAACCTTTGGTGCTAAAATATTACACCCATCAACATTAGTTCCTGCTGTAAGACGTAGAATTCCTGTTTTTGTAGGTTCAAGTAAAGAACCTGAAAAAGGTGGTACTTGGGTACGTGCTCAAACAGAGTACTCACCTGCATATAGAGCTGTAGCTTTAAGAAAAAATCAGACTTTAATTGTACTTGCATCTCCAAAGATGGTAGGAGCATCAGGTTTCCTTGCTAAAGTATTTACTATCTTTGCAAAATATAAACAATCTATTGATCTTGTATCTACATCAGAAGTATCCATTGCTGTAACATTAGATGCAGGTTCTAATACTTCAGGTATAAGTTCTATATCAAATGATATGATTAATGAGCTAAGAGAATTTTGTCATGTTCAATTAGAATCAAATCTATCTTTAGTTGCCATTATAGGCAATGAAATGTCCAAACATTCTGGTGTAACTACTAAGGTATTTGATGCAATTGAACAATTTGCAGTCAGAATGATTTGTTATGGTGCGTCATCTCATAACCTTTGTTTCCTTGTTCAAGAAGACTCTGCTGTAGAGGCACTTATAGAAATACACAAATTCTTACTTGAAAACGAATAATTATATATTGATTTATAAAGAAAAAAGAGAATTTGTATAAAATTCTCTTTTTTTATTTTTTTATTTTAAATTAAACATAAAGTTTATAAAAAAAATACCGTAATAGATGGTAAATACTATGTGATATAGTATGTATAAAATATAATAAAAATAAATCATGGCATACCACTTGCTATATATCAGTGGTAAATACATGAGAGGAGATTGATAATGGCAGGTATAGTATCATCAGGTGTAGGTTCAGGCATGGACTTTGAATCAATCATTATGGCTTCTTTAAAAAGTAAGCAACAAATGATTACACGCCCTGTAACAGTTAAAAAAGAAGAAACAAATATTAAAATTTCAGGTGTTGGTACCTTAAAAGGTGCACTTGAAGATTTCGAAAAATCATTAAAAGATTTATCAGATGGTTCTGCATTTAACCAACGTAAAGTAATTACAGATCAAGGCGAAAACAACCCATTCTTTACCGTATCACCAGGTAAGGATGCCTCCAACATGAATCATGATGTT
>JARHZF010000127.1 GCA_029258325.1 Anaerobiospirillum sp.
CATCACCAACCATTAAAACAGAGCTAGTTCTTTGCTTCATAGCAACATATTGAGCTTTTTCATCTGGAAGCATTTCAGATTTAAATTGATCAAGACCTAGGCTATTTGAAATTTGGCTTGCAACTTCTTTATTATCACCAGTTAGCATTACAATTTCTTCAACACCATCAAATCTTAATCTATTAATTGCTCGTTTAAAATCAGGTCTAATAGGGTCAGATATCTCAATTACACCACAAAGTTTATTATCTAAACTTACATAGATAAATGATCCTGTAGGACTTTGTCTTTCAATTGTGAAGTTATTAATATCTTGAACTTCACTTTCTTGCATAAATGTGAGAGAGCCAACAATTACATGACCACCATTACATTTATCAAAGCTCTTTACATCAGATTCAATACCACGAGCTATAACAGTCTTAGTATTATCATGAGCTGGAATCTCAAATCCTTGAGTTTGCATTGAATCTAAGATAGCAAAAGCCATTGGATGAGATGAGTGAGCTTCAGCTGCTGCTGCAAGTTTTAAGACAGTATTTTCATCAAAGTTATTGAAAGTAGTTATATTGATGATGCTAGGTCTACCATTAGTAATAGTACCAGTCTTATCTAATACTATAGTATCAATAGCAGATGCTGATTCAATAAAGCTACCACCTTTAACTAAAATACCATCTTTTGCAGCTTTTGATATAGCAGCAGACATAGCTGTTGCAGTTGAGAGTTTAAGACCACAAGAGAAATCGATAAAGAGCATATTTAAAACTCTTTGTAGATCTTTTGTTATAGCATAAACAATTAAAGCTGCGATGAATGAAACAGGTACTAATGATGTAGCCATTTCATTTGCATAGTTTTGAATAGGTGCTTTTCTTGATTGAGCATCTTCAACCATGTGAACAATTCTGGCAATAGAAGTATCATCACCAACTTTTTCTACACGAACTTTGATTTCACCAAGTCTAATATTTGAGCCTGCAAATACCTTATCACCCTCAACTTTAGTAACAGGGAAAGATTCACCAGTAATTGCTGCTTGATCTACAGCTGCTTTGCCATCTACAACAACACCATCAACACAGATTTTTTCACCTGTATGAATTGATACAATCATGCCAGGTTTAACATCATCAATAGATGCTCTGTATTCAGTACCATCTTCACCTCTTATCCAAACTTCATCAACATTTAAAGATAAAAGGTTTGCAATATTATTTCTTGCACGCTTTGCAGCAAGTATAGTTAAAGCTTCTGCAAAGTTTGAAATAGCAAGAAGACTTAAAGATGATTCTGGTTTTTTAGCAAAGACAGAAGCTAAAACTGCAGTTACAGTTAAAGTATCTGCATTAGCTCTTTTTGCTTTTAGTGCATCAAAAAGACCTGACTTAAATAGATCTTTTGACATATATAGAACACTAAGTGATCTAATTAATGTAGTAGATGCATATAAAGTAGGATTTACTCTGCGTAAAAGTTCAAAAGCTGCAAGACCTATTAAAGAGTAGATAGCACCTTTTTTATGATGTTCAAGTTCAGCTGCTATGTCATCATCATCTTTTTCTGTAGTATTTAAATTTACAGTTTTTTGATAATAATGATTTTTAGTAGCTAAAAACACTAGCTCTTGTAAAGTATGATAAGAAATCTTACTGCTATTTATAACAACAGATAGAGTATCATCTTTAATAAAAGCACTTAAAACACCAGGATGTTTTCTAAGTTTAGCTTCAACTTTAGCAATTTGAAGCTTATCTTTAATCACTGGGATTTCAAACAAATATCTTTTCATATTAGTTTTCTTTATTGTGTTTATGTGATTGACGTAATAATAAACCTAGACCCCACCAAAATAGTTGAGGACCTGCAGGTCTATCACCTCTATTAATCATTAATGTAACACCATAAAATAGAAGACCCATACCTACAAGACGACTTACAAATAAAGGTTCTGTATGATTAAAGAAGTTTCTTATACTATCTCTTGCACTTCTAAAAGTATCATTAATATTATCAGACACAGTAATTACTGCAGATGGTAATATTGAAGACTCTTGTTGTGCGTGTTTACCTGCTAAAGCATGAGAAAATGAGTCTAAGATTAAATCCATTTTACTTTCAGGTAAAGTATAAGCAACTGTTAAAGATCCTGTTACTGGATTTATCTTACAATAAGTTACTTCTTCTATTTGAGAAAGAGCTTCTTGTACAATTTGGCAAGTCTCAGGATGATTTTTAAGAGCTTTAGATGAATATCTTCTTCTACCTTTAATTCTATGAGCGATAATTAAACCATCATTTTCAGTAGAAAGTGTATTTCTCAAAGCACTTCCAACCTTCATACCCAACAGAAGACCTAAATTAATCATGGGTTACTCCTTGTATTTACTTTTTGCCAAGGTTAAAAACTCATTTAAAAATTCATTTTTATGAGCAGTGTTTACATCATAAACAATTAAGACGGAACCTGTTGTTTGATTTATTTTATATTCGATGATTTCTTTAACTTCTGATAATTTCTCAGCTACTTGTTGTACAAGTTCATTATCATGTTTTAAGTCATCATAAATAACTCGAACACGACCATCTATCATATGTGCAATCTGAACCTTATTAATAATAAATTGTGCAGAGCTTGTTGGTACACCTATTTTATTTAAAATTTTTGTTATCATTTTTTTAAACCTTATATAAATTTAAAGCTCTTTGCATTAATTTATTAAACAATATATTTTATTAAAAATATATATTCTACAATTTTAATGAAAAACTATTATTAAAGAAAGTTTAAAAAATGTTTTAGAGTGCTAAAAAATAGCTTTTTTATAAAAAAAGTCATGTAGTAAATTTTTGAGTTTAACTAAATATATATTTAGTAAATTTTTTATAAAGTTGAGATTAAAAGCAATTAAAAATATAAAATATTGATTTATCTTATAAATTATATATAAATTGTAAATTAGTTAATAAAAACATAAGGTCATTTTCATTTTACACAAAATATATTGTATATATTCTTTCTTTTATTCAATTAGGAGACTTAAATATGAGATATATAAATAGTGTATTTAATAGTAATAATGAACCTTTATTAATTTATTTTGATAAGGACTATAAAAAGTATAAAAAACTTGTTTGTAAAAGTATTAAAGAACGGCACAATGGCTTTGCATTAAATTATTGTTTTCAATCAATAGAATTATTTACATAATACTCAAATAGATTGTTCTAAAGAACTTTGAGTTGCTAAAAAAACTATTTATAAAAATTAAAAGATTTAGTACTTGTGCTTTTTGTGTTGTTACTTAAAACGACATAGTGTACATCTTGTACAGAAACAACATAAATCACGCATGAATCCAAAATTTTTTCTTTTACTCTTAAAGAGATATTGTTAATAAAATAACAGTTTTTTATCTTGTTTTTATATAAAGTAGTAACTTTTTTACTAAAATTAGTATGGTTGTAATAATCTAAGTTGTGATTTATATCATAAATGTTAATATTTTTTTATAAATTTATAATTTAACATTATTTATTATTTGAATACCATACATTATTTTGTTAATTTATTTAAGTGTAAAGCAAGATGGTTTTATAAGTTAAAAAGAAAAAGTATTTTATAACAGACAAAAGTTTATGTGATATTTACGTTATCTATGCATAAAAAAGAACATTGTTGTTTTTAAGTAATAACACAAAAATATCATGAACTAAAAAGGATTTTAAATTATGATAAATAAAGATTATTTCGTGGGTCTTGATATTGGAACTAATTCAGTTGGATATGCTGTTACTGATTGTAATTATAAAGTTATAAAAGTAAGAGATAATGCTTTATGGGGAGCTAGACTTTTTGAGGAAGCTAAAACAGCTGCAGAAAGACGAAAGTTTAGAACTCATAGAAGAAACTTACAAAGAAAAAAGCAAAGAATTTCTTGGCTTCAAAGTGAATTTCTACCTGAAGTTTCAAAAATAGATCCTTTATTTTTTGATAGATTAAATGAAAGTAGCTTTAAAACAGAAGATAAAGAGTATAAAAATACCTATAATTTAGAAAGAAATAGGGTATTTTCAAAAGATATTCTTTTTAATGATAAAAGTTTTTCTGATAAAGACTTCTTCAAAAAATATAAGACAATCTATCATTTAAAACTTGCTCTTTTAAATAATGAGCTAGATGATATTGATGTGCGAGAACTATATCTTGCTATTGCAC
>JARHZF010000170.1 GCA_029258325.1 Anaerobiospirillum sp.
GCATAAATTTACTAAAGGAATTATGGCAAATATAGCTGATGACACATCCTTTTGCATATCATTTAATCTTTGTATGACATATAATAAAAAGAAGTAATTTATAAAAGCAAAACATATAGCTTTTGAAAAAGAAACTATAGCATCTATACTAGATATATTAGATGATAAGACTCCAAATACAAAAGAGAGAAAGATAATTATAATAAATAAAAGTAAAATCTTAAAAGAAAAAGATCCACTTTTTATCTTTTCTAAATATGTAGCATTCTCATTATGAACTTCATCACCATATTTATTTATACCAAGAGAACCTTTTTTAGTTGCAAGATAAAGTGGCATAATTAAAATAACAAAAGGTATTATAAGTAAAAGAGAATAAAAGCCACTTCTATCTATATCATGTAATCTTTTTATAGTAAGGATAAAAATAGCTATAAAAAAAATCAAAGCCATACATAAATTTATATTAACAATATTTTCTATATGATAATACTTAGACCATTGAAATAACCTACTATTTAATAATAAACATCCTATAAGTAAAGGAAAAACAAAGCCACAATATAAAATATAGCTCTCTCTATTTAAGCGTTGATTTAGAAAAGACATAAAGATAACCTCAATAAAATTTAACCACTAAAAAATAGTGCATGGAATATTTGCGTTGTTTCTAAACAAGAAAGCACTTTGTTGATTATAGGTAACAACGCAAAAATCATAATAACTACAATAGTAATAAATAGAAAAATTTTGATCTATATCAACAAAAAAACTTTAAACAATAAAAAAACCACCTAAGAAAGTGGCTTTATATCTATTTTATTAAATCTTAGAAAGTAGCATCTTCTTTATTACTTTCTTCAAAATCTCTATCTCTTACCATATGTCTATAATCATCTTTAGATTTTGCAAAACAAAGATAAATAGTAAAGCATAAATTTACTAAAGGAATTATGGCAAATATAGCTGATGACACATCCTTTTGCATATCATTTAATCTTTGTATGACATATAATAAGAAGAAGTAATTTATAAAAGCAAAACATATAGCGTTTACATATGAAAAAGAAATTATAGCATCTATACTATCTATACTAGATGATGAGACTCCAAATACAAAAGAGAGAAAGATAATTATAATAAATAAAAGTAAAATCTTAAAAGAAAAAGATCCCCTTTTTATCTTTTCTAAATATGTAGCATTCTCATTGCAAACTTCATCACCATATTTATTTATACCAAGAGAACCTTTTTTAGCGGCAAGATAAAGTGGCATAATTAAAATAACAAGAGGTATTATAAGTAAAAGAGAATAAAAGCCACTTCTATTTATATCATGTAATCTTTTTATAGTAAGGATAAAAATAGCTATAAAAAATATCAAAGCCATACATAAATTTATATTAATAATATTTATTATATCATAATAATTCTTAAGCTCTTGTAAAGCACTATTTAATGATGAACATCCTATAAGTAAAGGAAAAACAAAGCCACAATATAAAATATAGCTCTCCCTATTTAAGCGTTTATTTAGAAAAGACATAAAGATAACCTCAATAAATTTTTATACTTTATGTAATATTATATGACAAATATAAAAAAGATAACTTTTTTAAACTAAAACAGTTCATGTGATATTTACTTTGTTTTTTTTATATAAGAAATAACTATTTTAGTTTAAGTAACAACATAAAAATCACAAGGACTACTAAAATATACTATGTCAAAGTTAAAATAAATAAAGCTTAAAAAAGAATGTAAGCATTCTAATTTAAGCTTCTATAAAAAACAGTAAATATTATTAATTATTTAAACTTATCTAAGTATTAATCAATATTATTGCCAAACTCGTCTAATTTAACATTTGACATCATACGTTTTGAGATAAGCATACCCTTTTTAAAGGATGCTACACCAAAGAACTTGCCTTGATATCTAACCTGAACATCAACATCTTCTTGCTCAATTAAAGATTTATCAAAGTCGCAATCATCAAAATTAGGACCTTGTCTTACACCATATTGATAAGTTAAAGCTTTAGCTTTTGAGAGATTAACTAAAGGTAATGAGCTCATAGCATCATCTACTTTATAAAGATATTTATCAAGCTCTGAAAAATCATCTTTATTTTCTCTATTATCTTTAATCTTTTGTAACTCATCTAATGTTACCATTTGATTTTCAGGTAAACCTTGTACCCATACTCTATGCAAATAAGTTACATAAGCACCACAGCCTAGCATTTCACCTATATCAGAGACTAAAGTTCTTATATAAGTACCCTTAGAGCAAGTAACCTCTAAAGTCATAGTCTCATCATCTTTATCAATATCTAAAAGTTTTAAATCTAAAATTTGCACTTCTCTTTTTGGTATTTCAATTTCAATACCAGCACGAGCATATTTATAAAGAGGTCTACCATCTACTTTAATAGCTGAATAAATAGGAGGAACTTGAGTTATAGTGCCACGAAAAGACTCAAGGACACTTTCTATTTTGTCATAGGCATCATTTACAGGGCGAGTTAGGACAACTTCACCTTCACCATCACAACTTGTAGTAGTAACACCAAGTTTACCTTTAGTTATATATTTCTTTTGACCTTCTAAAAAGAAAGATGAAAACTTTGAGGCCTCACCAAAACAAATAGGCAGTAATCCTGAAGCTAATGGATCTAAAGCACCAGTATGACCTGCTTTTGCTGCGGAGAATATACCTCTTGCCATAATTAATGCTTGAGTTGATGACATACCATATTCTTTATTTAAAAGTAAGATACCAGATACATCACGAGAATTTTTTCTTCTTTTCATATTTTTTATTTAAAAAAACAAAGGGATAAACAATCATAGGTTTAAGTATATTTTAGTTAATTAATATAGTCCACGCATAAATATACTAGCTTTTAAAATATAGAAAAAAGCAATTAATATTAAAAGAGATTTTTACCATCTCAACAAAATATTACACAGTTCACATTTTTAAAAATCATACAAAATATTTTTTATTTTTAAATTTATTTTTATAAAAATAAATTAATATATTATGCTAATATTTAAATATTAGCATATATATAAATATATGTATTATCAATAACAAATAAAAAGGTTTCAATTATGAATTTTAATATAAAAAACATCGGTTGTATGCAAGATGCAACTATTGAGGTACATAGTATAAGTGTAATTGCAGGTGCAAATAATACAGGTAAGAGCACTATTACTAATTCTTTATATACTATGGTCAATACCTTCTTTAATCTAAAAGCTCGTATGATTGATAGTGAAGAATATAAAATAGATAATAGTCTTAGAACGTTTTTTCATCTCTTAGAAGCACTTCACGAAGTACATATAAATGCAAATATAAGTGAAGGTATTGCAGCTAAAATGGTAGGTTATATAAAAAAATCTCGCCATATGTCTGATGACGATCTCCTTTCTGACTTAAAAGATATTTTCTTAAATGAACTTAAAGATGCAAAGGTAAGATTAAGAAACTTTAACCAGATATTATCTCAATCTTATGACTTAGTTTTTGAAAATGATCTTAAAAATATCTTAAATATCACCAATCCTAATCTTATTAAAAAATATGCTTTTGATATTATGGAACATAGCTTTTATCAAAAAGAAGGTGATAAAAATAAAGATGATCCACTACAAGAAATGCACTTAAGCATTGATGATCAAAATATTGATGTAACTTTTGATAATAGTAAAGAGTACTATGATGAAATAGATGCTTTTAATATTAAAAATACAGATGATATATCCCTAACTACTGATGTCTTTTATATAGATAGTCCTTTTATCTTAGATGTAGCATCACATCTTTATATGGAAGTTAAAAGACAAATACAAAGTACTAATGATAAAAGAACTAAGCTTTTTAGAAAAATAATAGATTTAAATCCTAAAGAGGATTTTCAAAACTTCTTTATTGAAGATGAGTTTAAAAAAGCTTATAAAATGCTCTCTACAGTTGTAGCAGGTCATATTGTGATTTTATGCGATGAACTCTACTATAAGGAGGATATAAATAGTAAAGATGCTATACATGTCCTAGATTTAGGAGCAAGCTTTAAAATCTTCTTAATCCTAAAAACCTTGATGGAGCATGATTTTATGTGTGCAAATGATGTTCTTATTATTGATGGTATTGATGCATATTTAGATAATGATTTAATAGATCTATTAGCTCATGTTTTAGTCCTCATGCAAAAAGATGCTAGCATCAAAATTGTTATTAATACTAAAAATGCTTATATGCTAAAAGCTCTTAACAAATATATAGATAAATATGAGGTAAAGAGAGTTAATTACTATTTAACTACACGTAATACTAATAAAGTCTCTATCTTAAATGTAGATAATGATATAAGTAAAATTTATAAAGAATTAGATACAAAAACATTAGATTTAGACTAAATAAATAGTTTATGTGAGGTTTATTTTATTTCTTTATAAGAAAGAACTATTTTGTTTTAAGTAAAGACATAAAAAGGACTAAATAAAAGTTAAGTATTTTAGGTGTAAATAGCATATAAATAAGGAAATTTATGCTTTTACACCTATTTTTTTTAGAGTAATTTAAAATTTTTTATTGCTTTTTTTATATCTTTTATGTATCATACTTCAAAATCTATGGGGGCTTTGCTGGCTCTCTCATACTTGTATATAGATTAACAGGTCAGGATCGGAAGGTAGCAGCCAGATTTATATTTCAAGGTATAGAGATGTAGTTGGTATCGCTCCCGCCCGCCTAAGGATTAAAGATGGATTCTTTAAATTCTAATAGTACAACTCTTCACGAAATAATCTTAAATAATTACTTATACATCGATAAAATAAGCTATCTTTTTAGATTTATTGAAATTTTAGATAAAGCTCCTCGCTTTGCCTCTCCAAATATAAATATGATGATAAGACCACGTGGTTTTGGTATATCACTTGCCATGGAAGCTATTGAGGCTCTTTTATCTCGTGATGAATTATTAGAAGGTAAACTTACAACTAAAGTTGATGATAAAGATATACCTAAAGCCCCTGTAATTCGTCTTTCTTTAAATAAAATAAAAGCTAAAAATATAGAAGAGTTTACTAATGCTTTAATTCAAATGCTTCAATCGCAAATGTGGGAGCATCATTTAAAGCATAAGCTAGATTATACACAAAGCCCTCGCTCCTGTTTCTCTCTCCTTATACGTGATCTTGCAACTAAATATAATGATGGTGTTGTAGTTTTAATTGATAATTACGATATACCTTTTTATATTGCTATGGGTCTTAAAAAAGAAGATAGAGATAATATGCTTGCTATGTATTTAGATATGCTAAATGCAATTAAACAATCAGGCGAGCTTGTACGTTGGTGCTTAGTTACAGGTCACTTAAAATTTAATCTATCCTCAAAACTCTCAGAGGGTCTTCCTTTAATTCATGATTATTCATACTCTCAATATTGTGATACCCTCTTTGGTTTTACCTTAGATGAAATAAAACAAACATATAAAGAAGAATTATCTCGCTTTGCTCCACGTCTTGGCGTTACTGTATCTGAATACTTACAAGCTTTAGATAAAATCTATGGTGGCTTTGTATTTTCAGATAGACAAGAAAAAGTTCTAGCCCCTGCCTCTGTAAATGCAGCCCTCTCTAATGAAGGTTGTCTTTACCCTTATGCAAGTAGAGGTGATTTTTCATATCTAACTTATTATCTTGAAAAAGAAAAACCAAATCTGTCATGGCTTTTTGATAAAGATGGACAAGATGCTATCTTCCTAGAACCAATACCACTAGATCCAAAAGATAAAGATTTTGGTTCTATGCTCTTGCAACTTGGCTTTGTGCAAATAGATAAACTTACTTATTCAGAAGGTATTAACTATATTAATTATAGATATAGATTTAATACTCCTAATGAAGAAATGAAACGTGTTTTACGCGTACTTTTAAAGAAAGCTGATCCTAAATTATTAGCAGCACCTTTTAATCCTCAAGTATATGAAGCTGGTTTTAACGACTTTGATATAGAGAGTAATATATAATGTCTTTAGTCTTTTTTGATATGGATGGTACACTTGTAAATGGTGATACTAATACCTTATTTATAAAACACTTATATAAAGAAAAAATCATTGATGATAACTTTTTAAAACCTTTATCTTTCTTTCATGATGAATACTTTAAAGGCACTTTAATTATTGAAGATTTTATCTTTCATGTAATAGATCCACTTTGTAATATAAGTAAAGAAAAAAGAGATAGTATTATTATCCCTTGTATTGAAAATGATATTATGCCTAATATTAAAATAGGTGCTAAAAAGGCTATACAATATCATAAAGATAGAGGTGATACTTTATTTTTAGTAACTACAACTGTTGATTATATAGCATGTGAGGTTGCATCACGTTTAAATATAGATCATGTTATAGCTACACCTTTATTTTATGATACAAATAATGTTCTACATAAAAAGATAGATGGTATACCACCATATAAGGATGGCAAAAAAATAAGAATTTTAGACTTTATAAAAGAACATAATCTATCTTTAGATGATTCTTATGCCTATGGAGATAGTATAAATGATATTGATATGTTCTCTATTTGTACACATAAAATTGGTATAGATATAAATGAAGAGCTAAAAAACCATCCTTATGCTAAAAATTTAGAATTAAGATCTTTTTTATAAGCTAAAAGACAGAAGAATTAGTACATGTACTGTAAACTTTAACACTTTAATAATAAAAAGGGGCACAATGTGCCCTCTTTTTTTAATTATTTGTAGTATCTCTGTCTACATCTACTTTAGTATGAGCATTTAAAACAGCTTCTTTAAAAAATCTCTTCTTTTTCTTTGATATAGTAGCTAAATCTGTTTCATCATCAATACTATAGTTTTTCATATTATTTCTATCAATAAACACTCGAGCTATTTGCTCATAATTAAAATCAATATCACAAAAAGGTTTTATTGCTGATGTAAAAAAGCGTGGTTTATCAGTACCACATTCTTTATATAAAACTACAGATTTTTCTTTATTTAAAGAAAGCTTCTTATCCTTTATTTTTGAGACTATAACAATAGCATAAGCCTCAACAATAATAGGATTTATATCATTTCTAAGTCTCTTTCTTAGATAATAGAAATAAAGATATTTAAAAAGCTGTATTAAAAGATAAATAAAAAGTGAAAAGATAAAGATTAAATAATAAGAGCTATTATCAAAAATAGCATGAATAAAAGCACTATCTTTTATAAAGATAAGGAGCATACATAAAATAGAAAGTAAAAAGAAATTAAGACCTAAGCCCTTTTGATAAATACTATCTACCATATTTAAATCAAAGCGTATACCTGCTTTTTTTAAATATGAAAGTTCATATGTATTGCCACCTATATCTTTACTCATATTATCTATCTTTTACTTCAACCCAAAATTGTTGTTCTAAATCATCAAAAAATTGATTACATTTTTCATTATTTTTTGATGTAAGTTTTGACACTATAATAATTGCAAGAGCTGAAATTATAAAGCCAGGAACTAGAGAATATAATCCAAAAAATCCACCTATTTCCCATACAATTACAGTAATTGCACCTACAATCATTCCAGCGAGGGCTCCTTTTAAGGTCATATTTCTCCAATATAAAGATATTATAATACAAGGACCAAAGGAAGCACCAAAACCTGCCCAGGCATATGCAACTAAACTAAGTACACCTGAATTTGGATCTTTTGCTATAAAATAAGCAATAATAGCTACAAATAAAAGTGAAAAACGACCACACCATACTAATTCACTTTGAGAAGCATGAGGTCTTAAAAATCTTCTATAAAAGTCTGCTGTAAGTGTAGTTGATGCTACTAATAATTGACAGGATAAAGTTGACATAATAGCTGCTAAAATTGCAGATAATAATATACCAGCTACCCAGGGATTAAATAAGGTTTGAGCTACAATAATAAAGATTTGCTCATGATTTTCAATAGCAACATTAGGATTTGCCATTGAAAATGAAATACCATAGTAACCAATTAAAATAGCACCTGTTAAACATAAAACCATCCAGGTAATAGAGATACGACGAGCATCACCTAGACCACGCACAGAACCTGCTGCCATAAAGCGAACTAAAATATGAGGTTGACCCATATAGCCAAGACCCCAACCTAAAAGGGATATAATACCAATAAAGGATGCACCTTTTAGGAAATTACTCATATCAGGACCTTTTGCTGCAATATAATCATTTGCTGCATCTAAACCACCACAATTTAAGATCATAATTACAGGTGTTAATAATAAAGCAAAGATCATAAGTGTAGCTTGTACAGTATCAGTCCAAGATACAGCTAAAAAACCACCAATAAAAACATAAAAAATTGTAGATACTGCACCAATTAAAAGAGCATTTGAATAATCAAGAGAGAATGTTTGTTCAAATAATCTTGCAGCTGATACCATACCTGATGCACAGTAAACAACAAAGAAAATTAAAATAATAAAAGCTGATGTAATAGAAGTTAATCTATATTTATCTAAAAATCTTGCTGCAAAATAATCAGGTAATGTTAAAGCATCTGAGGCATTTGCAGTAAAAGATCTTAATCTTGCTGCTACAAATTTCCAATTACACCAAGCACCAATAGATAAACCTATAGCAATCCATGCTTCTGAAATACCATATAAATATAAAGCACCAGGTAATCCCATTAAAAGCCAACCAGACATGTCTGATGCACCTGCAGATAATGCAGTTACAACACGTCCTAAACTTCTACCACCTAAAACATAATCTTGAAGAGAATTTGTCATTCTTGCTGCAACTATTCCTATTATAAGCATTGCAAGAATGTATACAATAAACGTTGTAGTAGTTGTGTACATAGTTAAAAGCCATTGTTATTATTTAGAAAAAAAACATGAACATATTAACAAATTTAGAAAAAACAAAAAAGCAAGTAATATATTATTATGTACCTTTATAAGGTATAAAATTATTTTTTATTGAAAAGACTTTTACAAATATAAATAATATTTAAAAAAAAATCATAATTATCAATTAAGCATTTTGAAAAAATACTAAAAAAGCACTTATATATTTATTATTATGTGATCAATATCTATTTTTTGTTTATAATAATAAAGCTTTTTCTTAAATTAAGATTTTATAAATTTTTAAAATTTTAATAAACACAAGTAGTTCATGTGATATTTATGTTGTTTCTAAAGAAGAAAGAACTATGTTGTCTTAATTAACAAAGCAATAAGCACAATGACTACACAAATTCTTTTTTAATAAGTATATTTTTTATGGAAGATACATCAAAAAATATTCGTCAAGTAGCTAAAGTACTTAGTTTACTTGGCAGTAAAATGGCTCAAAATGGAGCTGAGACTCGTCTTATTATTCAATCAATGAAAATGATTCAAAAAGGTCTAGGCATTCCTTTATCGCAAATTGGAATGACAAGACGTGGCATTATTGTTCGTGTTGATAATGAAACAGTACAAGAAATACATTTTACAGAAATTAAAAATCTTGGCATTAATATGTCTTGTATTACCAATTTACATAAAATATGTCTAGCTGTAGAAAAAGGAGAACTTACAGACATTAATGAGATCTATGAAAAAATAGATAAAGTACAATCTATTGCCTACAATAAAATAGCTTTAGTATTTATTGAGGCTATAGCAGCTGCCCTATTCTCCTATTTAAATGGCGGTAATGTAAATGTAGGTATAGCTGCTTTTGTAGGTGGCATGGCTTTAATGTCAACAAGATTTATCCTGCACTCACGAGGCTTTTTTGATATCTTTATTTCAATGACAGCTGCTTTTGTTGGTTGTATGTCTGCATTTTTAACTAGTAAATATGCATTACACTCAAATATTGCAGAGACAAATTTATCCATTATAGCAACTACACTTTTATTAGTACCAGGTTTCCCTTTTATTAATGGATTCTTAGATGTCTTTAAAGGATATACTGACATTGGCATGGTAAGACTAACTCATGCCTTTGTTCTAACTTTTGCAGCAGCATTTGGTCTTTTAGGTGCTCTTTGGTTTAAATCTTTAGGACTTTAATATGTTAGATATAGTAATAACAGAAGATATTTTATTAAAAGTATTATATCAAGGACTTGCAGCAGGTTTTATTGCTCCAGCATTTGCTATGCTATTTGCTGTACCTTTTAATTGTTTATCATATATAGCTCTAGGTGGTTTTATAATTAGAGCTGCTCGTACTTTCTTAGTACAAAGCATGAATATTGAAATAGTTATGGCAACATTCCTTGCTTGTGCTATTGGTTCTTCTATCTTTATTTATATAGCACCAAAATTAGGTGTACCAAGACCTGTATTTACAGTAGCCTCAATTATTGCATTAATTCCAGGTGTAGATGGATATAATGCCCTACTTGCTCTTATGGCTATTGTTGATGGTGACACACAAGAAATGTTAGCTCGATCTATTGCTGATTTATTCCATTATGGTGTTAGATGTGTAGCTATTATGATTTCTATTGCTTTAGGTATAGCAATTCCACCATTATTCTTCTATCGTTATAGATATCATCACTTCTAGTATAGATATTAAAGATTTAAAAAAGCTTTTTCTAAAACCAAGAAAAAGCTTTTTTTATATCTTTATTTAAATAAGTTTTGCATATTTCAACATAAGTTTAGGTTTTAAAATAGATCTTAAAAGATACTAAAAGTCTAAACATGATCTATTTAATAGATAATACAAATTTAGATAATTAAATCTACTACACATAAAAATATGTGTCTATATTAAATTAAATAATATCATTTAATATCAATACATTTACTAAAAAACTAGCTTTTATAGACAAATCTTTAAAATTAAGATTTAAGTTATATATCATATTTTATAAAAATAAAATAATTAACTTATTAATATATCTATATAATTTAAAAAATTAACATCTATTTTTTTATATATAAAAGTACGTATCTAATAAACATAAGCTTTTATATAAAAGCTAAATATAAGCTTATAAAAATTGAGAATTTAGGATAATAAGATTAAAGAAGTTCATATTGTTTACAAAAATATATTAGACTTAAAAATTAGAAATAATTCTCTTAATTCAAAAGTATGTGTTTTTTTAATTGAAAAAGATCTCTTTCAAGACTTAATTAAATAGGATAAGTTATGAGAATAGATATGTATAAGATAGAGTTGTTTTCAAGTAGTTAAACTTATGTACAAGAAGTTAAGTTGTTTTACAACAATAAAGTAAGCTACGTCATGCTATATTTAAATTCTTTATAAGATAGAAGTTATGCACAGTTATGCATATGAGATTTATATTACTCTGTGCTTTTTAAGTAACAATACAAAATAGCACTACCTAAGACAGTATTCTTTTAGTAACTATTGAAAATAACCTTAACTATGGCTTAAAAGATTTATAAAAAATAATAGCCATACTTTAAATATATGCTTCTTATTTAAGGGAGATAAAAACTTTTAATGTCTTTTTGAGATAGATCATAAATTGACAATAAAATTTTTTTTCATAATTTTTTTTGATTTATAAATTTTAGTTCAGAAAATCTAGAAATCAGATATTTATCTAATAAAAGGCTAGTAAAAATTAAGTAACATAAAAACATACTTTATTTTTAGCTAATTTTAGTTCTAATAAATTAAAGTTCATCATTTGTACAATAAAATAAATCAAAAAATAGCTTAAAAAAGGTAAAAAAGCAAAGCAAAGATCTTAATATATATTAGAAAAATCGCATCTTATGTATAGGATTATCTTAATTTAATTGTAAAATTACAAGATAAAGATTTATTTTATATGTAAAAAATTAGATTTTTAAAGCTATATCTAAATATCAAAGTTATATCTTTTACTATAAGACTAACTTAAATTAATCTTTAAAAGATATATTTTTATTATATATATATAAAAATAAAGAATTATTTTTATATAAGATAATAAATATTATTAAATATTAAGATTAAATAAATTCTTATTTAAGATTTTAAAATAAAAAAAATTTAGTAAAATTTTACTTTAACAGAATAAGTTCACACAAAAAGAACATTCATCATTTTTGTAAACTTTAAAACATATTAAGCTAATTTTTATATTTTTTTACACTATTTTATTAAAAATAATTTTACATACAGATATAACAACTTTGTAAAATATCTTATATAAATCAATATATTATTAAAATAAAAATCTAATTTTACACAAAATAAAAAAGTCTAAAAAATACATAGAAATTAATTTTAGCTAAGTATATCTTAATTAAGATTTTGTTTAATTTTATTAGAGATATATTTTTACTTAATATTTTTTTTAAAATTTTTTTTTATTTTTTACTTTTTAAGAAATTTTTTTAGAGTAGAAATTTTTAAAGTAATTGAGTATTATATGCTCACTATTAAAATTATTATAAAAATAAAGTTAGGTGAATATAATGAACAATTTTGCAACAGTTTCTTTTTTCATTAGCTCCTAGTGCGATCTATTAACTTAGATCACACTCACTTAGTACTTTTAAAGTCACTAGGTGGCAACTTTTTATGCTCTATATTTATAAAGCTAAATTCATGCCAAATTAAGCATACATAGCAAAATATAGACAAAATTTAAAATGTTTTAGGAAATAATAAATTAAGGAACAGTTATGGAATATTTAATCCCACAAAAATTAATGACACAAGACGAGATCAACGCTTTATGGGACAAGGCATGGCATGCTGACACCCCAGAAGAGACAGCTGAGATTTTCAATGCAGCACCTGTTGATCCTTCAAAGGCTATGTCATACAAGAAAATGTGTAGCAAAGAGGAGCTACTAAATATGTTACCACATCGTAATTGGGCAGAAGTAGTTGCTGAATACGGTGAAGATTGGTACAAGTAATATATAGTAAGCTTGAGTTCATTATCGTTTAGAAAGTATTTTTTATAAAGGCAGTTAAAAATAACTTGCCTTTTTTTTTGCGTGGCAAAATTTACCACCTAAAAAATTAGTCCTTATGATTTTTTGTTGTTACTTAAAAAATAGTTATTTCTTATGTAAAAATAAAGTAAATATCACATAAATAATTTAAAGAAAGAAAAGAAACTAAGGACAGATATCCTTAGTTTCTCTTTTTACAAAATGTACTATATCTAATCTTTTATATCATCAATAACAAAGAAATTATCTAAATCCTTTATTAAATCATCAAAAGATGAACTTAAAACTGATAAAGAATAATCTGTCCTTGAGAATATATAAAAAGCAGGTGCCAATCTCTCCCTCTTCCATTGAGCTCTTTGACACATTACAAAGAATTTCTTTATATAAGCTTTTAACTTGGTATTAGGAATATCTGTAAATTGAGCTAATTCCCTAATCTCATTATAAACATCAACAGGTGGTAAATGTCTATCATAAACATATGTCTTAATAGTATCTAAAAGCTGATATGGCATTAAATCACCCTCATCAGTTTGCTCACCTGTAGGTCTTAACTCTGCTGTTGGTGCTTTAGTTACTAAAGGTAATAATGATTCAATCTTACATCTTGTATTTGAAAGTAAAGTTGCACCTAAAGTTGCAAGCTCCTCTATTAATTTTAAGAGATAAGATTTTGGTAGACCACCTATAGGACATAGTGAACCTGCTGTATCACCATCCATAGTGCAATAACCTACAATACCCTCTGACATATTTGATGTTGTAATTAATAATCTATTTTTAATATTAGCAAGCATCCAAACTGATGGCAATCTTGTTCTTGCTTGTATATTTTGTAAAGCTAAATCTTGAGTTTGCCAATTTATCTCTATATTAGGAAGACTTTCTTTAATTAAATTAGTATAAGAGTCAACAATATTTGCTATATTAAAATTATGAAACTCACAATTTAACTCTTTAGCTAAGGTACTTGCTATATTATAAGTTTCAGAACCTGAGCTATTTGTTGCTTGATAAGCACAAACTAAGATTTTTGGGGCTACATAAGTTTTTATATACTCAAAAGCATTAGTATCTTCTTTATATAAACTTGCATCTAAATTAATATTTAGCTTTTTCATTAAAGCAAAATAATCTTGTTTTAACTCATCTAAAGCATAAACATGAGATAGTATTACTAAGGTTGCACATAAAGCAGAATCAGCTCCACCTGATAAAGATAAAGCAAAACCATCTGCTCTTGTTTTTATCATATAATCAAATAAACCTAAAGCTATTGCTTTTGTATGAATTTGATAAGTGCTTAGTGCTTGTAAATTATCCTCACTCTTTATATGAATAAAATTATAGTCTTTAAATGAAAATAAATTATTTCTATGTATAGTCTTACCACTTTTACTAATAGTTAAAAGACCATCATAAATTAAATTACCATTTTCATTACCTAAAATATTACATGAAAATACATTTTCATAAGTATTTAAAATGCTCTTTTGTACATACTCACGTACATTCTTTAGTGAAGTTGAATAATAAGATGTACAAGGACTTATAACTAAATCACCACCTTTACATTTATTTAAACGTGAACCAAATAAAGATAATTTAACCTCTTTATTTAAGATATTTATAATAATATCACCACGTTTTGCTATATGTATTTTTGAATCAATTTCAAACTTAGCACTTTTTACATTACATCTTGCTATCTCTATTTGAGATAAAGCTTTAAATCTTTGCTTTTCAGATAATCTTTCATAAAGAGGACTCATAATAAAGTTTATTCTTTCAAAAAGATTTTTTGCTATAGAGTCATCGAATAAATCAATATATAAAATCTCGTCTTTATTCATTATTACATAAGCATTATATGTAATATTTAAAGTAGAACGCAGAGGTAAGCCTACACCTAAGATAAAACTATCAGGAATACTCTTTTGTAACTCAAGTAAAGCTTCTTTACATTTATCTACAAAAGATGGCATATAAATCAAGTCTTTTAAATTGACTCCACTTATACATAATTCTGGTAAAAATAGACACTCAATACCTTCTTTTTTAGAATCATTCATACAACTTACAATTCTTTCACAATTAAGCTTAAGATTTGCAACAGTAGTTTTAATTGATCCTACAGCTATTTTCTCCATTACATTTACTTGCATATTCTATCCTTAACAAGAAAATATTGCTTTCATTTTAACAACTATACAATAGCAAAAACTTTTTATGTAAATTTATTGCATCACTCTTGTATAATATATATTAAAGTATTTGGTTTATTTTAAGATAAATTTCTTTTAATACAAAAACTAATTTATATAACATATTATTTTTAGTGTGATTTTTATGAGTTCAAATTCTTATTTAATATCTGTAGGTCACTGTAGAAAATTAGGTGCTACGGTTGAAAAAGATGGTGTTAACTTCGCACTATGGTGTCCTGCTGCTGCTTCTATAGATTTATTACTATTTAAAGATGTTGATGATGAAAATCCAGATGTTATTACTCTTTCATCGCAAATCTATCGATCTACATACTATTGGCATGTATTTGTTCATGGTCTTAAAGCTAATCAAATATATGCATATAGAGTAAATAAAGCTACACATGTTTATAAAGCTGCATCAAATCATGTTGAATTAAATAAAGTTCTTTTAGATCCATATGGTAAAAGAATTTTATTTCCAAAAAAATATGAAAGATTTCAAACAGACGATCCTGACTACAATTTAAAAGTTGCAGCAAGATCTTGTGTTATTGATATGGATAATTATGATTGGGGTCTTGATGCTAATCCTCATCATTTATTAAGTAAAACTGTAATCTATGAAATGCATGTAAAAGGTTTTACAGCTCATCCATCTTCAAATGTAAAAGAACCATTAAGAGGAACATATAAAGGTCTTATTGAAAAAATACCTTATTTAGTAGAACTTGGTATTACCTCTGTAGAATTATTACCAATATTTCAATATGATAAATTTGATGCTCTTCCAGGTCACTATAATTATTGGGGCTATTGCCCTATGGGATTTTTTACCCCTCATGAAGCTTACTCAAGTGATAAAAGCATTATGGGTCCTATCAATGAATTTAGAGACATGGTTAAGGCACTCCATAAACATGGTATTGAAGTTATCTTAGATGTTGTATTTAATCACACATCAGAGGGTAATGAATATGGTCCTACCTATTGCTTTAAAGGTCTTGATAAAAAAGCTTACTACATAATGGATGATAATAATCATTATGCAAATTATGCAGGTTGTGGTAATACCTTTAATGCAAACAAACCAGTTGTTAGAAATCTTATTTTAGACTCTCTAATTTTCTGGAAAGAGCAAATGCATGTTGATGGTTTTAGATTTGATTTAGCCTCAATTTTAGCTCGTGATGAAAATGGTATGCCTATACCTAATGCACCTGCTCTTTTAGATATTGATACTAATAGACGTCTTGCTGATACAAAGATTATTGCAGAACCTTGGGATGCTGGTGGTTTATATCAATTAGGTTCTATTGCAGGCTCTAAATGGCGTGAGTGGAATGGTCAATTTAGAGATTCTGTTAGATCTTTTATGCGTGGTGACAGTCAAACAATTAAATCATTTGTATCAAAGATTTTAGGTTCACCTGATATTTATAATGAAAAAGAAGTTGATCCTCAAAAAAGTATTAACTTTATTACCTGTCATGATGGTTTTACTCTTTGGGATCTTGTCTCTTATAGTGAAAAGCATAATGAAGCAAATGGTGAAAACAATTGTGATGGTGCTAATGATAATAGATCAGCAAATTATGGCATTGAAGGTCCATCTAGTGATGACAATCTAAATCAATTAAGATTACGTCAATGTAAAAATATGATGGCTCTTACCATTTTATCTATGGGTACTCCTATGATAACTATGGGTGATGAAATATTACGCACTCAAAATGGTAACAATAATGCTTATTGCCAAGATAATGAAATATCTTATATGAATTGGAACTTTAATGAATTACAAGAAGAAATGTTAAAGTTTTCAAGTCAATTAATTCGTTATAGAACCTATAGATCAACAAGAGAAATTAAACCACGTCAAATTAAGATGTTAGATAGTGTTCTTCGTGACACTAAACTACAATGGCATGGTATTAAACCATTCCAACCTGATTGGTCAGATAATTCTCACTCAATTGGTGTTATGGTTTATTATGGTATCTATTCTGTATATAGCTATATTTTTGTAAACTCTTACTGGGAAGATTTAGAAATTGAAATTCCACCATTTCCAAAGAGTTCAAGAAGACCTTGGTATTTATTCTTAGATACATCAAAGAAAAATGATAATTGCAATTTAGCATCATTCTCTTCTATGAAAAAAGTATATGCAGGAGAGACTTATAAGGTAAAAGCTAGATCGCTTATTATGTTAATAGGTGCTGCAGTTTAACTTAAAGAAAAAGCTTCAAATTATATAAACTTGAAGCTTTTTTTATAAATATTTCTCTAAAAAGTGAGGGTATTATAAAACACCCTCAATAAAATGAGTATTACCACTCAAAGGAGAGAAAATCTTATCTACCTAATAAAGCAAGTGCAATCTGTGGCTTTTGATTTGCCTGAGTTAATATAGATTGAGATGCTTGTTGAATAATTTGTTGTTGGGTTAGATTTGCAGTTTCCTCTGCAAAGTCTGTATCACGAATACGAGAACGTGCATCTGACTCATTTTCAGATATTGATGCTTGGTTACGTATAGTTGATTCTAAGCGGTTTTGCATAGCACCTAAGTGTGCTCTTTGTTGATCTACTTGTAAAATAAATCCATCAATATATTCTAAAACAGATTGTGCACTTTCTGGAGTATTTACTTTAAAGGTTAATTCACCTTGACCAGCTTGAGCAGTTGTAAATCCTTTCTTGTAATTAGCAAGCGTAGCACCTGTTGGTGCAGCTTTACTATACATAGAAGTAAGAGTAAAACCTTTTGATAAACCTGTTAATTTTAATGTATCACCTGAGTTTGAACCTACTTGCAGTGTAATAGTACCATCAGCTTGAATTAAACCATTAGGTTTACTTCCCGCAACAGCTTGTGTACCACGTTTATCATTACCAGCTAAGATTTTTTCACCTGCAAAGGTTGAACGACATGCTATACGTGTAATTTCGTGTGATAGTTCTGTAACTTCTTGTTGTAGAGCATCTCTATCTTTAGTTGAGTTAGTACCGTTAGCCGCTTGAACTGCTAAAACACGGATTCTCTGCAACATATTTGTTAGCTCTTCCATGGCTCCTTCGATTGTCTGTGCAAGAGCTATGCCATCTATATGGGTTTTATAAAAAAGTCAACTTTTTAGTTAAAGAAACTAAAAAGAATCATTCTTTTTTTTACTCTTTCTTTATTTATCCTCTAAAAACAACTACT
>JARHZF010000087.1 GCA_029258325.1 Anaerobiospirillum sp.
TATTCCCTACTGCTGCCTCCCGTAGGAGTCTGGGCCGTGTCTCAGTCCCAATGTGGCTGATCATCCTCTCAGACCAGCTAGAGATCGTCGCCTAGGTGAGCCTTTACCTCACCTACTAGCTAATCCCATCTGGGCACATCTGATAGCGAATTACTTCTTTCCCCCTCGGGGCGTATGCGGTATTAGCAGCCGTTTCCAACTGTTGTCCCCCACTACCAGGCAGTTTCCCAGACTTTACTCACCCGTCCGCCACTCGTCAGCTACAAAAGTAAACTTTTATACTGTTACCGTTCGACTTGCATGTATTAGGCCTGCCGCCAGCGTTCAATCTGAGCCATGATCAAACTCTTCAGTTTTGAATTAGTTTGATTTTGTATATCCATCACTACATGTTCAAGTAGCTTCTTATACTTTGTATTTTTAAAACCCTCATCTTTGAGGGCCCACACAGATTGTCTGTACTGATTTTTAAAGAACTTCTTAAGTGCTTGCCTTAAGTGAGGTCACATTATAGACCTTTTAAAAAAAGTGTCAACAACTTTTTTTATATTTTTATCTTTATTTTATTAAGATATTGATATGTAAAGACATTATTGCAAAATAAAAAATTATTATTTTTTTGTTTATATTTTTATATAGAATAATCTAAATTTTATATAACAATATATAATGTATAATTATATCTTTGGTCAGTCTATACATTATTTTGGTAAAGAACTAGTTATGGATGATAAGAAAATAAATCTACACTCTTCTTATGAAGAGCGTAAAAAACAAAAAAGACAAACTAATAGAATTGTAAACTGGGGTGATGGAGTAAGAGGTAAACCTAAATTTAATCTATCTTTACTAAATCCTCGCTATATAGGTGTTTGGTTATCTTTTATCTTTTTATATATTACAGTTAAAGTACTACCTTTTAAATGTTTAGTAAAATTAGGATCTTTTATTGGTTCTCTAATGTATAAATATTTAAAAGGTAGACGCTATGTAACAGAAAGAAACTTTGAATTAGCTTTCCCTAATAAATCTAAAGAAGAAAGAGATGCTTTTGTAAAAGAAGTCTTTAAAAATGCAGGTATTGGTGCTTTTGAAACTGGTGTAGCTTGGTTTTATTCTCAAAAAAGCTTAAAAAAACTTATAGATTTAAAAGATGAAGATATAGAAAAAGTTAGAGCTATATTAAAAGAACATAAAGGTGTTCTAGCAATGACTTGCCATTTTGTTAATTTAGAAATAGGTGCTAGAGCTTTTGGTCAATTAATACAATCAGGTGTAGGTGTTTATAGAGCATCTGATCATCCTGTTATTGAATATATGCAATTAAAAGGTAGATTAGTTTCTAATGAGGCTCTAGTAGATAGACGTGATCCTAGATCTATTGTGAAATGTCTTTTAAAAGGTTATGTTACTTGGTATGCACCAGATCATGACTATGGAATAGAAGTCTCAAGTTTTGCTCCTTTTTTTGGTGTAGAAAATACAGCTACTATAAATGCAACTCGTAGTCTTGCTAAATTAAAAAATGTTGCTATTCTCCCTTTCTTTGTAATAAGAGAAAATTATAAATATAAGATGTATTTTTATGATGTTCTTGAAAACTTTCCAACAGATAATGAAAAAGAAGATCTTACTTTAATAAATAAAATTATTGAAAAAATGATTCTAACAGCTCCAACACAATATCTTTGGATGCACAGACGCTTTAAAACAAGACCAGAGGGTGAGAGTGATCGTTACCCTAAAGTGAGTTAATTATGTATTTAATTTTATCGACAGCATTAAGATACTCAGTTTCTAAAAAAACTAATTCTTTTGCTTTTTTTACTGCAGTAATGGCAACTTTAGGTATTGCAATTGGTATTTGTGCTTTAATTGTTGTTACTTCTATTATGAAAGGTCTTGAACATAAATTACAAATATCAGTTTTAGACCATACACCTCATATTGTTGTAAGAGCTAATAATCAAGATATTATATCTATTTTAAATCAAAATAATATTAAAGCTGCTATACCTTATATAGATGGCGATATTATTATTAAAACTAAAAATGGTATTACAGTAGCTACAGTATCTGCTATTGATGTATCTAAAACACTTAAAAAAGATAGAAATTTTAAAAAACCTTTTGTTCATCCTTCTATAAAAATTATAGGTGGATATAATATAGTTCCATCTTATAATTTTCTTGTAGAACATAAGATGGAAAATGCAACAAAACTTAGACTTATCAGTACTAAAAACGCAAGATATACTCCTATTGGTTTAACCCCTTCACAAAGAACATTTAAAATAGAAGAAATATCTTATATTCATCTTCCTCGTAATCAATATATTATAAATGCAAATTATGTTGATTTAAGACGTCTTTTAAAAACACCTGAAAATGAAACTTATTTTAGATTGTATTTAGAAGATCCTTTTAAAATTCAAGATATAAAAAAATATCTTAATGCTAATAATTTTGATTATACTGATTGGACTGCAAAACAAGGTGATTTCTTTAAAGCTGTCTCTATGGAAAAAGTTGCTATCTCTGTTATGTTATTTTTAATAATAATTGTAGCAACTTTCAATATATTATCAGCACTAACAATGATGGTAAGCTCAAGAAAGATAGATATTGCTATATTAAAAACATTAGGTGTACCTAATAAAAATATAATCTATATCTTCCTTATTATGGGTCTTATCTATGGAACTATTGGTATATTCTTAGGTGTAATTGCAGGTATTCCTTTATCTTTATACGCAAAAGATTTTCTATCTTTCCTTGGTATAAATCTTTTTAACTCAGCTCAAGATATACCTATATATATTGATATATTTAATATTTTTATAATTTGTGCAATTTGTATAGTATTAACTCTTTTATGCTCTTTATATCCTGCATATAAAGCTGCAAATACTCAAATTGTCTCTAACTTGGTTGTAAGTTAATCCTATGAATAATATCCTTATAAAAATAAACGATCTTACTAAAACTTATGTTGAAGGTTCTATTCGCACTGAAGTTTTAAAAGGTGTTAATTTAGAAGTACCTTGTGGCAAAATGTGTGCTATTGTAGGTCAATCTGGATCTGGTAAAAGTACTTTATTACATATATTAGGTACCTTAGATGAAGCAACATCTGGTGAAATCTATTATTTAAATACTAATTTAAATACTTTAAAAGGACAAAAAAAAGCTGTATTTAGAAATAGAAATATAGGTTTTATCTATCAATTTCACCATCTTTTAAATGATTTTACAGTTCTTGAAAATATAGAAATACCTCTATTAATAGCAGGTTCAAATAAAACTATAGCAAGAAATAAAGCTTTGCAAATGCTAGATAGCGTAAAACTTTCACATAGAAAAAACTTTATTCCATCTGATCTATCAGGTGGTGAAAGACAAAGAGTTGCTATAGCAAGAGCACTTATAAATAAACCTGCTCTAATACTTGCAGATGAACCTACTGGTAATTTAGATTTTGAAAATGCTCAAAATGTATTTTCATTATTTGAATCTTTAGTTCGTGAATCTCAAACAACCGTTATTATGGTAACTCACGATCAAGAACTTGCAAAAAGATGTGATATTGTATATAAAATGATAGATGGTAGAGTTAATAAATAATGTTGTCTTTTAAAGTTGGATATAGATTTTTTATATCTAAAAATATAGGTCCTTTAGCAACCTTTATGTCTTTTTCATCTACAGTTGGTATAGCTTTAGGTGTTATGGCTCTTATTACTGGTCTTTCTTGTATGAATGGCTTTGAATATGAGCTTGAAAATAGAGTTTTATCTATTATTCCTAATGCTTATGTAAAATCTGAAAATGACTATTTTAGATTTACAGAACAACATGTTATAGATATAGAAAAAGGTAAATATATAAAGGCTGTAGCCCCTGCTGTAGAAATACCTGCTATTATTTCAAATTATAAAGACTTTGTTCCAATTCAAGTTATTGGTATTGATCCTATAAAAGAAAAGAAAATTATAAATATTGATAAGTTTTTATCTAACTCTTTAGATTCTCTTAATAAAAAAGAAAATAAAGATGATGCAGTCAATATTATATTAGGATTAAGTAGTGCTAAAAAATTAAATGTAAAAGTTGGTGATACTCTTGTTTTATACACATCAAATTCTGTTAGTACTGCTATATTAACTGCAAAACAAGCAACAAAACTTAAGGTTGCAGGTCTTTTAACTATAGGTGGTTCTTTAGATAGCTTATTTGCATTTATAAATATAGATGATGCAAAAGAAATAGCTAAATTAAAAGGTGCTAATGCTATACATATAAAGACAAAAAATCTTTTAAATGCAAAAAATGAAGCTTTAGATGCTCTTTCTAATTTTAATGAACCTGCGTCTCTTTATTCTTGGATGCAAATTCATGGCAAACTTTATAATGATATTATTATGATAAGACAAATTATGTACTTAGCTATGTTTTTAGTTATGGCTGTAGCTTGTTTTAATATAATTTCAAATCTAGTTATGTCTGTAAATGAAAAGAAAAAAGAAATAGCTATTTTATTAACTCTTGGTATGAAGAGATCTTCTATTATAAAATCTTTCTCCTTTATGGGTTTTTTATCTGGTTTATTAGGTACATCTATAGGCACAATTTTAGGTATAGGTTTTTCTTCAATATTGACAGATTTTACCACTTTTTTAAAAGAAAAATATGGTATTGTTCTTTTAAATGAAGATATATACTTTATAAGTTTTATACCTTCAAAAATAGATGTAGTAGATGTAGTATCTATAGTTCTGTGTGCATTAACTATGTCTATTCTTGCAGCTATATATCCAGCTATAAAGGCTGCTAAAATTTATCCTGTTAAAGAATTATAAAAAGGAGTTTTTATGAAAGCTTTAGTTTGTTATGCAAATGGCTCTGAAGATATGGAAGTTACAGCTATATCTGATGTTCTTAATAGAGGTGGCGTACAAGTTATTAGATGTGCCATTACAGAAGATAAAGAAAGAACTGTAAGATTAGCTCATGGCTCTTTAATCACTTGTGATATCAATATTAATGAAATCAAAGATGAAGATGTATTTGATTTAATTGCTCTACCAGGTGGTATTAAGGGTTCTGAAAATTGCAGAGATAATAAAACTTTAATTGCATTATTAAAGAAACAACAAAATGAAAATAGATTATTAGGTGCAATTTGTGCAGCTCCAGGCTATGTTTTAGATACTCATGGTTTAGTAAAAGATGCTAAAGCTACAGGTTATCCTAACTGTACTAATAATATTAAAAATCTATCTACAGATGGTGTTGTATTTGATAAAGAACATAAGCTAATTACAGGCAAAGGTCCTGCATTTTGTATACAATTCTCCCTTGAGTTATTAAGAGCTCTTACTGATGATGCAACTGCAGATAAAGTTGCTAAAGGTATGCTTATATGATAATGAGTTAGCATATGCTAACTATTTTCATTAAATTTCCTTTTATATCTGTTACAATGTAACAAAATGATAAATAAAAGGAAATTTTTTTATGAATAACGATCTACTACTATATACATTTCTAGCTGGACTTTTTATCTTTGCATGTACAACATTAGGTGCAGCTTTTGTTTTCTTCTTTAGAGGTAAAGTTAAACCTATTTTATCTAAAATAAGTCTTGGCTTTGCAGCTGGTATTATGATTTCAGCTTCTGTTTGGTCTTTATTAATGCCTGCTATTGAAAATGCTGAAGAAAACTATGATATTCCTATGCTACCTGTAGCATTAGGTTTTGCCTTTGGTGTTGTCTTTTTAATTCTTTTAGATAAATTAACCCCTCACATGCATATAGGATCTAAAGATAAAGAAGGTCCTCTTACTTCACTTGGTAAAGATAAATTACTATTTTTAGCTGTAACTATTCACAATATACCAGAGGGTATGGCTGTAGGTGTTGCTTTTGCCTTTGCTAATATTACAGGTACACCTGAAAGCTTTATGGCGGCTGCCTCTCTTGCTATAGGTATTGGTATTCAAAATATACCAGAAGGTACAGCTATATCTCTACCTCTTTATTCTAATAACTTTACAAAATTTAAAGCATTTATGTATGGTGCTTTATCAGGTATTGTAGAACCTATTGCAGCTATGACTGTTGTGCTTTTTGCAACATTTATAAATACATATATGCCTTGGTTTTTAGCTTTTGCAGCAGGTGCTATGATGTATGTTGTTGTAGAAGAATTAATTCCAGAGGCTCATCTAGGTGAACACTCAGATGCAGGTACTGTAGCTGTTATGTCTGGTTTTCTTTTAATGATGATATTAGATTTAACCTTAGGTTAAAAATTATTTAAATGCATAAATTTAATCTTTAATTTATAAAAATATAAAGATAATAAATAAAAGCTAAATATTAAACATTGTATGTTTTATATTTGGCTTTTTTAATTTTAGTAATGTGGTTTATTTTATAAAGCTAAAGTTCATTTTCAATTAAAAAAATTATGGTGTTCAATTAAGAGAATTATTTACATTTTTGTCCTTTCTACACAAGAAAGCACTATGTTGTTTTAAGTAACAAAAAGACAAGGACTAAGATTTTAGCACATAAAACTCATCTATAACAAAGTGAACATTAGGACAGTTTTATTTAAATATATTGATAAAACAAGCATGCAATAACAACTTACACAAACTATATTCTTAGCATAATCTCTCTTTTAATAAATCAAAGAAAGGTTTAAATCTTTCTTTGATTTATAAAAAAATACTACTTGTTATGTTTTAGTATTAAGAATGAATGTAACATATTGATGATTTGTATATACACTATGCTCATCTATAGCTACATATCTAAGATTATCTAAATATATCTTAAAGTTAATGCTTTGCATTATCTTTATATATTTTCATTATAGCTTTACGTGATACACCAAGTTGTGTCTCAACAAAAGATGCAGATACTTGACCAATATTCATCATTTCTTTAATAACATTAAACAAACGCAATGTTATGTTATGCTGTGGATGTTTAAAAGAAATCTTGCTTGCAAATGTCTTATTACAAGCAGTGCATTTATATCTTTGAGTAAAACAAGTTACTTTTACTTTTTGAGTACCAATTTTGCTGTCTTTTAAAGAGCATTTTTGATAACCATGTTTGAATATATTATTAGATCCACAATAAGGGCAACAAGGTTTCTCTTTTTCTTTTTCAACTATAGTGTAGTATATAGTCCCACCATCTTGACTATAATCTACATTAGTAATCTTATATCCAGGATATAAATCAAATATATCCTCTATTATCTCATCACCAAAACAATCTTCATCAGATAGTATCTCTTTTTGATTAATACTTTCTTTTTGTCTTGTAAGACTATTTTTGCCTTTATTTTTATTTGTCTTCATTTTCTTTTTAATAGTATTAGTTGATAGGAGTCCTTTAAAAGGTAAATGTTTTATTGGTACTCCCTTATTTTTATATATTTTAAGAAAAAATACAAACTCCTACCTCTAATTAAAGAAAAATCCATCAAATACTTAAATCATATAATAAAATAATAAGTCCTTTAAACAGGACTATTTTTTTTATCTAACTTACAAAGATCTAAATCTTAAAAAGTGTGTTTATTTTAGAGTAATCTTTTTGTAAAACTACAAAAATCTTGTTTAAAGAATATTATTAATTTAAAAGAATCATGCTATTAAAGTGATAATATATAACACAGTTTTCTTAATGACTACTAGTGTAAACAATCTTAATTCTCCTCTCTAATTATCATAACTTCTACTTTTTTAGATATATGTAAATATCACATGTAATTTAAAAATATATTACAAATCAATAAAAGATTGATCTTATAGAGGAAAATATATTTTAAATAAAGAATATCTTATTTTTTAATCTAAACTTATTTATTTTAATCTTATATTAAATATAAAAGTATATTTATTATCTAACTATAATAATACACAAGTATATATCATAGATAAGAGATAGTTATTATATAAGTATATATCTTATTTTACTTTTAGTATATTTTAATTAGTTTATTTTATAATAAACAAAATTATAAATATTTTTCTTTATGTTAATAAAATCTTTTTTATTTAGTATAAAATAAACACTTCTATTTTATAACTTCAATAAAAAACAATTAACAGTAAAAAATTTCATAAATGTTTAAAAACAGTGAAATATCAATTACTATTATATTAATCTATGCTATAATTAAATTACTTATTCTACAAACAAAAATATTTTTTATACTAGACTAGAGATTTTATAAAATGACAGACAAAAATAATATACAATGTTTTCTTGAATGGACGGATGAAGCCTATAAGTGGGTTTGTGCTTTTGCTAATACTAATGGTGGAAAAATATATCTTGGTGTTAGCCAAGATAATGAAATCGTTGGTGTTGATGAAATAAATACACAGTACCACCTTATTAATAATAATATTTTTGAAAAGCTTAATGTACGCATTGATATGCGTATACTAAACTCTTCAAATATAGATTATATAGAAGTATCTGTTAAGAAATTTTCTATATTACTAACTTATGAAGGCACTGTTTATAAAGTTCATGATGATGAACTTATAGCTCTTGATTATGAAGATGCTTTAAATGAAAACTTTAAAAATGATTATTTAAATGATCTTGTTGATAACTTTAATTGTAGCGAGATTAATCAAAATCATCTAAATAACTTTTGTAATAACATAAGGTTAAAAGTTTTCAAAAAAAATTCTGAAGATTTTGATAATGAGCAAGTATTAAAGAAATTATCATTTATGTCAAATGATAATAAATTAAAACTTGCAACTATCCTTCTTTTTTCAAAAGAAGCTCATAAATATGTAACAGGTGCTTATATAAGGGTTACTGATTGCACTAAAGATAAAAATAATGTTTTTAATCTTTATGGCTCTATTATCGATTTAATCGAAAACACGCCTAGCTTTGTTTTAAATCTTCTAAAGAGTAATACTTTGTTTAAAAAAGCAAATTGTATTTCTATTGATGTTATTACAGAGCTAATTATAAATGCTCTTTCTCACAAAAAATACACAGACTCTACTCCTATAGAAATTAAAATATATAAAGATAATATAGAATTTTGTAACCCTTACGTAAATAGAAAAGCCAATACTAATTTATTTAATGAAGTTATTGATACATCTACAAATCATATGATAGAAACCGTTCTATTTTGGTTGAATATCAAAAAGTGTAAACATACAGGTTTGTACAACACATCTAAAGTTAATTTTGAAAATAAATTACTCCCTTTAGTTGTTGAACTTGATACACAATATAAAGTAAAATACTTTAGCATTATTAATGCTCAATTAGACTTCCTAAATATAAATACTGAATATCATCAACTTGTTGAACACACTCTACAAGCTGGTACTATAAATAAAAAAGAAGTACAAAGTATGTTAGGAGCTAATACAGTAAAATCAAATGCTATTATGAGAAAACTATCTCATATTTTCCAATTTGTAGAGTCTTATAAAAACTCTTATTACATACTAAATTCTAATATTATCTATATTTCAGAATAAAAAAGTCCTTTCTTTATGTACCTAATTGTAAAATTAGGTACATTCTTATCTTTATTTTTCTTATCTTTAATTTAATTATTCTCATATAATATATGTCTACTTTAGATCTAGATCTAAATCTAGATTTAGATTCTTCTTTTCACAAAACATTGTATTTTTATAATTATGGGTACTTCTTTAGTTAAAAAAAGATCTTTAATAAGATCAGGTGCAATAACTGCTATAGCAACCTTTGCATCTAGAATTTTAGGTATGCTTCGTGATATTGCTATAGCAAATCTATTAGGTGCAAGCTTAAGTGCTGATGTGTTCTTTTTTGCCAACAGAATTCCTAATTTCTTTCGTCGTTTATTTGCAGAAGGTGCTTTTGCTCAAGCTTTTGTCCCTGTATTAACAAAAACTAAACAAAATGAAAGTGATGAAGAATTAAAAAGCTTAATAGCATCAGCTACAGGTACTTTAGGTCTTATTGTACTTTTAATATCTATTATTGGTATATTAATATCACCTGTAGTTACAGCTGTCTTTGGTTATGGTTGGTATCAAGATTATATAAATAATGCAGAAGATGGTTTTAAATTTATAGAAGCCTCAAAACTTTTACAAATAACATTCCCTTATTTGTTTTTTATAACTTTAACAGCTTTATTTAGCTCTATTTTAAATGTACATGGATCTTTTGCTATACCTGCTATAACTCCCTGCCTTTTAAATATAGCTCTTATAGGTGGTGCTTATTTTGTTGCCCCTCATTTTGATGATCCTAATAAAATTTTAGCCTACTCTATGCTCTTTGGTGGTGTATTACAATTTTTATTTCAAATACCTTTTATTATTAAATTAAAGTGTCTATTCTTGCCTAAATTTGCTTGGAATCATGTTGGTGTAAAAAAGATAAGAACACTTATGATACCTGCTCTTTTAGGTGTATCTGCAAGTCAATTAAATCTACTTATAAATACAATCTTAGCCTCTTTTTTAGCTACAGGATCTATATCATATCTTTATTACTCTGATAGATTATTAGAATTTCCTATAGGTATTTTTGCTGTTGCTATATCTACAGTTATTTTGCCATCTTTATCTCGTATTAATATAAAAGAAAATAAAGGCAAATATACAAAAACACTAGATTGGGGTGTAAGACTTGTTTTATTTTTAGGTATTCCATCTGCTATAGGCATTATAGCTCTACGTGAACCTATATTACGTGTACTCTTTATGCGAGGTGCTTTTACAGAAGAACATGTACTTTTATCTGCAAATTCTCTTTTAGCCTCTGTATCAGGTCTTTGTGCTATTATGCTTGTACGTGTTTTAGTGCAAGGTTTTGCTGCAATTCAAGATACAAGAACACCTGTAAAATGTTCTTTAATAAGTATAGCCTCAAATATTATATTTAATTTAATCTTAATAACTCCTTTAGGTTATATAGGTTTAGCCCTCTCTACAGCTCTTGCTGCTTTTATTAATGCATCTTTATTACTCTTCTTTTTATATAAGAAAAATATCTACATAATAAGTAAAAAAACTATTATTTTTGTAACAAAAGCATTATTTGCAGCTTTATGTATGGGCTTTTTAATTAGATATTACTTATTTGATTTAAGTATATGGACTGCTATGGATACTTTAGAATCATCTTTATATCTTGCTTTATTTATATGTTCTGGTGCTTTTGTATTTGCTTTAGTTTGTATAATTTTGGGTATAAGACCTTATCATATAACATCTGATACCTATTAATTAGTAACTAAAATATTGATTAATAGCACATTAATACAATCTAACAGATGTACATTTAATTTAAATGTACTAGAATTAATTTGTACATCATTAGATTTTATGTGGGAGGGGTGTGTATGAAAAAGTTTTCTCATATTCTTGTTGTTATTGAGCCAAAAAGAGATGTTCAAGTAGCTTTAAAAAGAGCTATTGAAATTGCAAAATATAATCCTAATGTAACTATAACAGCCCTAAGACTTGTTTATGACTACTCTTATGAGTTAAATATAGTAAACAGAAAAAAAGAACATCAATTAAAAGATGATGAATATAATGCTCATCTTCTAAATCTAGAACAAATTATAAAAGAATATCAAAAAGATGATATTTACATAAATCCTTTAGTTGTATTTGCTAAAGATTTAGGTGAGGGCATTTTAAAAGAATTAAATAATGCTAAATACGATCTCTTAATTAAGGCTGCAAACAATCATGGAATTTTAGATTCTATTATATTTACTCCTCTTGATTGGTTCTTACTTAGAAAATCAAGTGTACCTGTTATTATTGCAAAAGATGTTACATGGAATGAAAATGATAATATTGTAGTAGCTTTAGACTTTTCAACTGCTGAAAAGAAAGTTACTAATATTAGATTATTACGTGAAGCTCAATCTCTTGCAACTATAACAAAGGCTAATATTCATTTAGTAAACTCAGCCCCTATCTTATTACCTACAGTAATGCTTGAAGTACCTAATTATGCACCTGAAATTTATTCAAAGCATATTATAGAGGATCATAAAAATAGGCTTTATGAATTTGCAAGATTGCATAATATTCCAGAACAAAGATGTCACATTATAGAGGGCATGCCAGATGATGCTATACCAAATATTTGTAAAAGCTTAAATGCTAAAACTGTTTTTATAGGCTCATCAGGTCGTCAAGGTGTAGCTGCTGCTTTTATTGGTAATACTTGTGAGGAAATTGTTGATTATATAAATGCAGATCTTGTTGTACTAAATAATAAAACCTTAACTAAGAATAATTAATTAAAAAAGGCATACATGTTATTTAATGTGTATGCTTTTTTATGTCTAAAGAAAAAAGAATTTTCATTTTTTGTGCAAATAAATATCTTCTATGTATAATAGATAAGTTCTAATTAAGATCTTTTTTAAATTAGAAAAATACATTTTATTTGTCTTAATAGTGCTTTTAGTAATAAAGATATCTTATATAAGATGTTTTATTTAAAAAATAATAGTACTAACTTCCACTGTGTAAAGATTTTTTATTTTTTACTATGTCCAATTTAGATATTTTTAAAGTAGGTGTAGGTCCTTCTTCATCACATACTTTAGGTCCTCTACTTGCAGCTCTTAAATTTGTAAGATCTTTTAACAATAAATTAAGTGAAATATATGCACTTGATGTAACTTTGTATGGTTCTTTATCACTAACAGGTCGTGGTCACTTAACAGATAAAGCTGTTATTTGGGGTTTAGCAGGACAAGATCCACAAAATCTCAATGCAAAAGTTCAAGAAGAAATTTTTGATAATGCAGTAAAAAACCATATTTTAAAATTAAATAATGAGCATGAAATTGCTTTTAATCCTATTTTAAATGTAACTTTTTGTGATGAATTTTTACCACTTCATGAAAATGCTTTAAAGTTTGTAGCTTATGATAGTGAGCATAATGTTTTAAAAGAGCAGATCTTCTATTCTGTAGGTGGTGGCTTTATTAAAACAAAAGAAGAGCTTGAAAATCCTATTGAAATTAAACATGATGATAATATCTTTTTAATTGAAAATTCTAAAAAAGCTATAGAGCTTTGTGAAAAAGAAAATATTAATCTTGCTGAGCTTGCTTTAAAGTATGAATTACAATTTAATTCAAAAGAATATATAGAAGATTATTTAAAGAATATCTATAAGATAATGCAAGAAGTGTATGAGGCATCATTAACTTCAACATCTATGTATCTACCAGGACCTTTACATTTAAAAAGACGTGCTCAAGATTTAAAAAAGAGTCTTAAAGTAAGTTCTGACCCTCTTGCTATTATTGATTATATATCTTTGTATGCAATTGCTATATCAGAGGAAAATGCAGCAGGTGCTCGTGTAGTTACAGCTCCTACAAATGGTGCTTGTGCTGTTATACCTGCAGTTATGATCTATCTTAAAAATCATACTTTTGGTTTTGATGAAAAAAGAGCTATAGACTTTTTACTAACAGCATCTTTAATTGGTTCATTTTTTAAAAATAATGCAAGTATTTCAGGTGCACAGGCAGGTTGTCAAGCAGAAATTGGTTCTGCAAGTTCAATGGCTGCAGGTGCTATGGCTACAGTTATGGGAGCTGATGCTAAAATTGCTTGTAGTGCAGCTGAAATTGCTATGGAACATCATCTTGGTTTAACATGTGATCCTGTATATGGTTTAGTGCAAATTCCATGTATTGAAAGAAATGCTTTTGGTGCTATTAAAGCTATTATGGCTGCAAGAATGGCTACATCACGTGATAGCCCACCTAAAGTTGGTCTTGATGACATTATTCAAACCATGTATAAAACAGGTAAGGATATGAGCTTTAAATACAAAGAAACATCATTAGGTGGACTTGCTTTATTTGTTAAATAATCTTATTTCTAGCAATTACTATATAAGGATACCAAGATAGAGGTATCCTTTTTTCATTTGTCTCTTTATCTAATTTTCTTAATTTTTCATAATCTTTTATGAATTTTCTAAGTGTAGATACAGAGAGATTTTTATCACTAATTTTTGTACCTGTTGCTTTTATATGTTTTAACACTAAAAGTGGGTTATCAAAAAACATAGTTTCTTCAAAATCTAAAAGTAAATGTGTTTTAAAAGATTTGGTTAAATACTTATCTACATCAAATAGAGATTTATAATTTAAACCTAACTTTAAAAGAGATTTTATTTCTTTAAAGTTATTTTCACTAAAAGATGAAAATACTAAACTTCCATCATTTTTTAAATATTTTTTTAAGTGATCTAAAGACTTATCAAAATCATAAAACCACTGAAAAGTTGCATTTGAGATAATAAGATCATACTTTTTAGAAAATTTAAACTTAGTACAATCTTCATTAATATACTCAATATTAACCTTATCCTTATATGGTTCTAAAGCGTCTTTACAAAGAGAGAGCATATCATTTGAGACATCATTTATAGTTAAATTTGTAATGTTCACATTATCTATTAATAAGCGAGATAAGATGCCAGGACCTGCACCTATTTCAAGGACATCTACATATTCTTTATTAGCTATAAAAGAAATCATTTTTTGTGCTAATTTCTTTTGAATTACAGCATTACTCTCATAAGTTAAAGCAGCTTTTGAAAAATTCTTTTCATTCATGTTTTTATTAAACTTACATCAATATTGCTAGTTCATGGTATTTTTACGTTGTTACTAGAAAAAACACAAATCTTTCTTATGTAGAAACAACAAAAATGTCACATGTACTATATTTTTAAATTAAAATAATACACATTTTACAAAAATATTTTATAAAATAGAAAGTAAATGCCTAATATTTATCTACATGTAAAATAATGTCTTTTATAAAAGCACTATCATAATGTGTTATAGGTACAACTTCTTTTTGTGCATTAGTAAGTGTCCAATATCTATTTTGTGCTCTATAAGAAAAGATACTATCCATCTTACCTAGATAAGCTTTTTTATAGATATTTATATCCTTATTTAAAATATTTTGATAAAAGCTTTCTAAGACTAAAAGCTCTTCTTTTAAAGCAGCAATAGATCTCTTTGTTTTTATCTTTAAATACTCATTAAAATGAGCATCATCTTTGCACATACGACGCAAGAAGATATTAAAGTTTTCATCATCAAGATTATCTAAAGTGCCTTTATAGATATTGCTTGCTATACCATATTTATCATCAATAGCTAAATTAGTTCCATTAATAGCAATAGCATCTTTAAGTTTTTTTTGTAAATTAATATCTTCATTAAAGATAGAATTTGCAACACATACTCCCATAGACCAAGCTATAAGATAGATATTTTTAAATGTATTAATATCATCTTTTGCAAAATCTAAAGTTGTATAGTCATAAACTAAAGCTAGTGATTTATTAGTACTTATATTAGAAAGTAAATCTTTATCTTGAGCAAAACCTGCAAAAAATAAAATTAAATCATCTTTATTTTTATTTATTATAAAGTCAATTTTCATTTAAATTCCTTAATAGTATTAGCAATAAGCTCAACTTCACTATCTTTTAAGCTAGCACAAAGTGAAAGTCTAAGCCTACTTTTATCCTTTAAAACTGTTGGATATTTAATAGGTTTTGCATATATACCTTTATTTAAAAAGAAATTATAGGCAGCTGTAGCCCTCTCATTAGTGTAGGTCATAAAAGGTATAATTTGACTTAAAGATATGACATCTTGTCCTGTATCTTTTATGGTATCTCTTATATATTTAGAAATAGATAAAAGACGCTTTGCACTATCTTTAAACTCACCCATCTTTAATTTTTGTAAAATAAAGTGTGAGAATAAAACATTAACAGGAGCTAAAGCTGTAGTAAAAATAAATGAGCGTTGATGATTTATTAAATAATCTATAACTATTTTATTTGAGAAAAAGACAGCACCACATGAGGCAAAAGCTTTGCCTAATGTTATTAATAAAAAATCTACATCATCTAAAATATTAAGCTCATGACAAAGACCTAAATTATTACCATAAATACCAAAGCTATGAGCTTCATCTACATAAAGATAAACATTTTTATATTGTTTTTTTAGTTTTACTATATCTAAAAGAGGAGCTATATCTCCATCCATACTATAAACACTTTCAACTAATATAATAATACTTTCATATTTATCTTTATTTTTTAAGATTTCTTTATGTAAGCTTTCTATATCATTATGTAAAAATCGAGCAAATTTAGCTTTTGATTGCATAAAGCCATCTATCATAGAGGCATGTACTAATTTATCTGCAAGAAGTAGGCATTTATCATTAAATAAAGTTGAAATAGCCCCTACATTTGCATCAAAACCAGAATTTAGATATAAAGCTTTTTTATTAAATAATGATCCTATTTCATGTTCAAACTCTTCATATATTTCAAAATGACCTGTAAGTAATCTTGAGCTTGATGATGAGAAATAAAAGTTTTTATTATCTTTATATTTTTCTATAAACTCATCTTTTAAGTCACATCTTGAATTTATAGAAAGATAATCATTTGAAGATAAGTTTAGATAAGCTTTGTTATCAATAAAGATATTATTAAAATGAAAATGCGCAGGCTTTAAACTGCGCATATTATCATTTTCATATCTTATTTGTAATTCTTTTTGTAATTGTTCAAATAACATATTAATCTGCAAAAACTGCTTCAGGATAACGTTGTAGTGCTACATTACGAGCAACTTCCCTAAGCTTTAACTCTGAATTTTTAGCTTTTCTTATAAAGTTTATCTTATTATAAACAATATTATTATAAGCTACAGAGTATTCAAGTACACCAAAGGAGGTTACAATAACACCTTCTTTTGCTTTAAAAGTACCTGGGAAATATTTAGGTAATGATGCCGTCCAATACACTGTATTCATAGTATCATTATGCTCATAAGCACTTCTTATAACTCTTATTGATACTTTATCTTGTTCTGCTAAAGCTATTTCATATTCGTACATTACAATTTGGTTTGGATTTGACTCATCAATACCCACCCATGTACCTTCAAACTGATTTAACTTAGCATTACAGCTACATAATAGTATCGAAAACAATGATATTATAAATACGTTTAAATATTTTCTTACATAAAAAAATCTTTTCATAATATCTCCCTAACATCTTAAGCATCCTATAACTTCATTATAAGATTAATTCTAATATAAAGTCCTTATCACAATGTCAGAAAATATGTAAAAAATATATAAAATAAAGAATTTATGTTATGTAGATCACAAAATTGTTGAATATAGATAAAAAAAAGATTATTTTCAATAAATTAAT
>JARHZF010000192.1 GCA_029258325.1 Anaerobiospirillum sp.
TACATCAGGAGTTTTTTCTATCTCTTTAGCAGGAGCTTTATAATCCTCTGTAGGTGCATTTAAAAGATAATCTGTATCATCATAATCAGCTTTATCCTTTTTATCAGTGCTTTGATTTAAGATAGGATTTTCATCATGAGTATCAGCAACTGCACCAGTTTTAGCAATAGCATCACCTACAAGTTGATCTCTTTTTGCTTTTTCTTTTGCAGCTTTTTCAGCTTCATGTTGAGCTTTAGCTTGTTGTTCAGCTTCCTCTTTTTCTTTCTTTAATAAGTCAGCCTTAGCTTTATCTATTTCAAGTTGTGCTTTTATCTTATCTATATCACTATTTGCTTTAAAATCATTTTCATTATAGAAACCTGATTTAAATAAAAGATCTTTATAGTTTAAGATATCAACAGTTTGTGCTATACCTAAGAAAGCTGGAACTGTCATTTTACCATTATAGAAGCTATATCTATCATTAAAGATTAAAGGTTCTTTTTTAACTATAGCATTAATATTATCAACTAAAGCTTTAACTAAAACTCTACTATCTTTAAAAATAGTCATTGATAAATCGCCTGCAAGTAGTGCTTTAATACCATCTACACTGCTATCTTGACCTGTTATTACTGGCATAGTATCAGCTGTATAACCAACACCTTTTAGAGCTTTAATAATACCAAGAGCAATGCCATCATTAGGTGCTAACACAGCATCTAATTTAACACCATTAGGTCCATAGCCTTGAGTACGAATAAGATCTCTCATTCTTTTTTCAGCTAAAGAGGCACTCCAATACTCAGTTGCCACAACATTCTTTTCAATTTGACCTGATTTTACAACAAAAGTACCATCTGCTATGTATGGATTAAGTTTTAACATAGCACCTGCATATAGATAATTGACATTATTATCCTCAAGAGGACCTGTAAAAATTTCAATATGCTTTACTTTTGAGGATTTATCTACTAATAAACGATCTACTATGTATTGACCTTGTTTTCTACCAATATTAGATGTTTTAAATGATATATAACCACTTAAATTTTTAGTATTTAAAATTAATCTTTCATAAGCAAAGGTGAAAACACCTGCTCTTTTTGCTCTAATTAATTCACCTGATAAAGATTTAGAGTCTACAGCTGTAATAACAAGGAAGTTACACTTATCTTTAACCATTTGATCAATCTGTTTCTTTTGTGTTTTTGCACTACCATTTGCAAACTCTAAAACAACAGAGTGACCACTTTTTTCTAGACTTTCTTTTATTAAATTACCATCATTTACCCATTTTGGGTTTGCAGTAGTAGGCATGGAAATACAAACTTTTTCTGCATATGCACCAGTTGAAAATAAAGAAAGTGCAAGAAACAAACTTCCTAGTTTGTATTTAGAAAACTTCATGATAATTTCCTCAACAAGAATTTGACATCATAATAAGTAGTATATCAAAAACTTATTATTATAAATCTTACATAAATCTAAAATTTAAAAAAATAATTTTTTATATGTTTAACATTTTTATAATTAAATTAAGATATTGAAAATAAAATTATCTTTTTATGTTAATAAATGAAATACTTTTAATTATTATTAATATAATTTTGTAATACAATTATTTATTGTCAAGTTTATCTAACAAAGAATCGACTTTATTTAAAATATTTTTTGTATTTTTATCATAACTATCATAATCAAGTAATTTAGAAGCATCATAAATATCTTCTTTATCATCTTGACTATCATCTTTACAGTCATTATTTTCTTTTTTGTCTTTTTCTATAACTTTAAATTCTTTATCTAAAAGTGCTGTATTATATTCACGACTACTTGCTTTTATAATATTAAAAGCATATTTATTTTCATCTTTTTGTTTAGCTAAATTAACATTATCACTATCTAGATCATTATTAGCTTTTATATCATGATCTAAATTTAGATCATTATTTTGTTTTGTATCTTGCTTTATATCATGCTCTTCATTATCAAAATCAATAGAGGCTACATGCTTTTTATAATGCAATAATCTTTTCTTTTGTTCTTTATTTAAAATATCTTGCAAAGTAGTCTTTTCTAATTTTCTCTGCTCTTTTATAGCAGAGTAAATTGTGCCAATCACAAATAAAAAAGGAATAGCTATTGCAAGATATAAATACATTTTATTTTAAGCCTACAGCTTTCTTTAATTCATCAAAACTTCTAATTGCACCTTGTACTTCCTTACCATTAATAATGTAATAAGGTGTACCACGAATGCCCATACTATGAGATAGTTTAATATTTTCAACTAAAATATCTAAAATCTTATCTTCTGTAATCTTCTTATCTAATTTATCATAGTCCTGACCAATATGAGCAATAGCATTTTTGATATCCTCATCTTTAGTGATCTTGCCTTTTTGACTCATTAGATAATCATTATACTTCTTATAAGCATTTTTATCTGTTCTATATAAAGCAATACCAAAAGCTGATGCTTTAACACTCATAGGTGATAAAATTGGTAGCTCTACATACATAATTCTTGCATTATACTCTTTGACAAATTGATCAATATAAGGTTTTGCAAGCTTACAATATCCACAGTTATAGTCAGAAAATTCAATTACATAATTTTCTGCATCTTTATCACCAAAAGTTGGGATATTATCATTAGTCTTAATAAAATCTATAATCTTTAAAAGATTTTCAGCCATTTCAGCTTCAACTTTTTGATTTAATCTCTTTTGAGCCTCAACTAATAATTCTGGAGTATTTATAATGTAATTATGCACAATGCTTTCAATAGCTTTTTGTTCATCCTTACTAAATACTTTTTGCTCATCAACCTTAGCTAAATGTTTTTGAGTTAAAATTTCAGGTGTTTCAAAGACTTTTAAAGTTGTAATTTTCTCAATAGCAGCTTTACGCTCTTCTGATGTTGTATCTTGAGCTATAGCTGATTGAGCAAGTAAGACAGCTAGAGTTGCAATTGTAATTTTCTTTAACATTGTTTATCCAATAAAAGTTAAGTATAAGAATAAATGTATTAATACTAATACTGTATATACATTATTTTATATTGAAAATTATTAATTTTATAGATACTTTTTACTATTAATTTGATAATTTTTTATAAAAAAGGCTAGATTTGTAAACCTAGCCTTAAAAATAAAATTTAATTTTTATTAAAACTTAAACTTATCTACAAGTGATTGTAAGTGTAATGAGAGTTCACTTAAGTTCTCACTATATTTACTTAACTTATTAGAGCTTTCTGTAGCACTTTCTGATTGCTTTGCAATAGATTCAATACGTGAATTAACATCACCTAATAAATTATTTTGCTCAGCTGTAGCATCAGCTATATGTGAGTTCATATTATTAATAGATGATACAGCATCTTTAATTCTAACTAGAGATTCACCTGCTTTTCTTGCTTGCTCTACAGATTCCATTGCAGAAGTCTTTGATACTTCAATAGCATCTACAGCATCTTTTGTATGTTGTTGATTTTCTGCAATTAGACGATTAATTTCAACTGTAGATGTCTTTGTACGACCTGCAAGAGCACGCACTTCATCAGCAACAACAGCAAAGCCACGACCATGTTCGCCTGCACGAGCTGCCTCAATTGCAGCATTTAAAGCAAGTAAATTAGTTTGCTCTGCAATCTCTGCAATAATTTGAATAAATGAACCAATTTCCTTAGAGTCAGCTTCAAGCTTGCTAATAATATCAGCTACAGATGTAACTCTTTCTGCTAAAAAGTTAATTTGCTCAATAGTTTTTTGTACCTCAACATCACCTTCTTGTGTTTCCATTGCTGTATCATTTGAAACACCTACTGCTTTTAAAGCAAGATCAGATACTTGAGATACACCTGCTAATACTTTCTCAACTGCAATAGCACCCTCTTCTGAGTGTTTTGTTTGCTCTTTTACAAGCTCATCATTTTTTGTTGCAAGTTTAGATAAAGAATGTGAAGTATGTGAAATATTAGATACTTGTGAACTAATAGATGAAATAGCTGAAGATAATTGCTCTGCCATTTGATTAATAGCATCAAGCATTGAATGTTTATAATTAGTATTAACACGTACGGTTAAATCACCTTTTGCAAACTCATTAACAACTTTTACACCATATTCAGCTGAACCACCAATAATAGTCATTAACTTTGAAAAAATTAATTTACCAATAAAAATAGCAACTAAGATAGAAATAATGGTTACTACAATCATTACTATAATTAAATTTGAAGTATCTTTTCTTACAGTAGCAATTTCAGATGCAGAGTGTTTTTCTTGATAATTAATAAAAGCATTAATAGATGCAAGCCATTCTGTATATGCAACAGATGCATTATTTACAAGTATAGATGCAGCATCATCTAAACGATTGGCATTTAAGTGATCAAGCGTATCCTTTGTATACTTTAAAGCCATCTCTTCTGCTTTTTTAATTCTTTCATAAATCTTTATTTCTTCAGGTGTAATAAGCTTCATTTCATTAAAAGCTGCATCCATCTTTACTCTAGCTCTATCATAATCAGATGCAAGTTTTTTAATTAAAGAATAAGCATCTTGACGTCTTGCATCAGTATCTACTAATACAGCATCACGAATAGCAATAGCTCTATCGTGAACAGAACCACGAAAATCAATAGCATTTCTTGCTTTTTGTGCAATCTCATCATTAATATATGTTAATCTAGTATCAATACTGTTAACACTAAATAAGCCTATTAAAGTTGTTATAACAAAAAGACCTATAAGTGTACTAAAAGCTAGATATAAGCTTTTTACAATAGTCATATTTTTCATTAAAAAAACATCCTTTATTTATACTACACACATCAAAACAAAATATAGTAATAATTTTATTATCTAAATTTATTACTATATTTTATTTCAATAAATAATTTAATCATTATATAAATAAGATAAGAGCCCTATCTTACATATTATTATATATTGTATATTAAATAAAAAACAAAAGTGATATCTAAAATATAATAGATATCACTTTTTATTAAAAATTAAAAAAATAATTTAACTTATGTTATTTGTTTATTAACTACTTGGTCTTGACATACGGCGTAAAATTTCAGCCTCATTTTCAAGAACAATTTGTCTTGCTTGAGGTGGTAATGCCTTATCAAGATCTGTTAATCTTAAATATTGTAATGCATAGAATAGTAAAGCTTTTCTACATGTATAAGAAATAGTACCTTTACCAACCATACCATAATCATACTCAATAGCCTTTCTAGCAGCTTCAGGTAGTTCTGGATTTGGTTTTAGAACTAATTCTACTACCTCATTCCAATCATTATCATCCTTACCTGATGTACCAACTTCTCTAAAGCCATTATTGCTTGGATCTGGGAATCTATCATTTGGAGCTAAAATTGCAGGCACAGCACACTTAATAATACGTGATAATACATAATCTCTAAATGAGTGTCTGTCATAGCAATATGCTCTAATGTGCCATCTCATACCATCATATGCAAGACCATGAGGAGCAATTAAGTGATCAGCATTCTTTGAGCTTGTTAATGATAAATAAGTAACGTGTACAGCTTTTCTTGTACGAATAGCTTCAAGAATGTTATATAAAACTTCGGTATTGATATTTCTACGTGGTGGGTAGAAAGCTGCAAGACCAATATTTGGGATAAAGCCAAAGTAATTTCTACTATCAATTAAATCGCCTTGAGCTAATGATAGTAGATCATTTAAATAAGTAGAAGGACAACAAAGCTTAGGGAATATTGGCTTATAATCCTCAGTTTTTAGATAAACTTTTAAATGTCTATCATATTGTAAATTTTTTCTTGGAGGGAAAGCATCTTGTACTAATTCATGATATTTAGTCATATCTAAAGATGCTTGAGGTACAGAAATATTGAAAAATTCAACAATATCTTTTCTATTAACACGACCATCACAACCTAGTCTAAAATCGATAAATTCAAGACGTCTAGTTTGATTCCATTTGTTACCTTTAACAGCATTTTTGCCGCCATCGTGGTTTTCCATATCTAAATTAGATTCCATACTCTCCACCTAAACTATGTTTAAACAACACCTAACAATAAAAAATATTAAGTGCATAAAAATATTAACCTAACTATTTAGTATAGTCATACTCAACAAAATAATAAAGATTAAGACATAATCTAATTATTTTGAGTCTTCTAAAAACTATTTTTAATATGTTATACATATTAAATATTATAGAAAAAATTTTTTTATCTAAATCTCTATAAAAGCTTACTCAAATATAAGTATAGAATAAATTAAAATTATAGCTACCTTTTATTTGATCTTTCTAAAATAATAAAATTTTTTAAATAATTATTATTTTAATAGCTTATATCTTTACTAAGATATACTAGTAGTAATGTACTAAAGATATATTTCTATAAGCTTTCTTTATTTATTTGTAATTACTACTGTCAACTCATAGAACATTATAACATAAAATTTTAGACGTACATAATAATTAAAGAATGTTTTTTAAAGTTAAAGTTACTATTTTAATCTTTTTACTTATACTGGATATAAAAAAAATAATTTATAAACAAATTTATGCTAAATAAATGTAGTATAAAAAAAACAAAGCAAAAAAATAAATTATTTAATAATAATTATTAAATAAATACAGATCAAAAACTTACATAAAAATCTTTGTGTATTGTTTTAATAAAAAGAACTAAAACACAAAATAAAATTAATATTAAAAATATTTACATATGCTTAACTTATAAATAAAACAATATACTGTTCATATTTTTCTTGAATTTCACTACACTAATTTAATATAAAATATATAAAAACAATATATTAAAAAATGAGTTTACTATAAAAGTTAATGTATTGCTTTTATATACTTATAAAGTAAGCCTAAATATAGGCCTACTTTCTTATAAATTAGTTTGTAATTTCTAAAGATTGACACACATCTATACGTGCATCATCAATAGGTGTTAAAACAATATGTCTTAGTTTAAAAATATCTAATAAATCATTTGCACTATGATTTTTTCTATATGCAACTTCCATAGGTAAAAGAGGAATAATTTGTAAAAATCTAACTACCTTATTATTGATTTTTACATATTGACAATCTTCTGCATAATCTCCAAGTGCAGTTAACATAGCACCACTAAAACGTGAATCTTTTAAATTTTCATAATTATCAACAGTATAACCAAAACCTAAGAAATCTTTATGCATGACTATTTGCATTGCAAAATCTCTAATTAAATTTAATGGCCACTCTTTACTATAATCCCATTTCTTTGGCAAGATAATACAAAGCTCACAATAGGCATTTTCATCTTTTGCATAACCTGATGGAACATTCATATCATAAGCACTAAGACCTTTTGTCATAATAACATCATAATTATGCTTGTCATTGCTCTCTATCTTTAATAGATCAATATTGTCCATAATAGCAAAAGTAGATGCCTCTCCAAATTTCTCTTTTATATGTAGAGAAATAAGAGCATTTTCTTCATCACTAAATGTGATTTCACTTCTCTCTTTTAAGTTTTTACATGAATTTAATGTATTTTGCACTTTTGTAAGTAAAGCTGCATCTTTTATATCAATAAAACGTAAAGCTCTTTCTAATCTTATAATTGCATCATCAATTAAATTCATCTTAAAAAGACAATAACCTTTATAAAATAAAAATATAGGATTATCACGTGTAGCTTGACCAAATCTATCTAAAATATCAGATGCATCTTGATATAAAGCAAAATCTCCATCTATATTTGCTTTATTTATATAAGCACGAGCAAGTTCAAGAGCAATATCTAAAGTTAGTTCTTCATCTATTGTTGATATAAGATCAATAATTCCATCAAAATCATTTGATTCATGTAAGACTTTTATCTTATCTAAAAGATCTTGTTGCATGATAAAACCTCTAAAAAAATTAAAAACTATCCTTTTAAATTAGCACAAAAAAAGTGCAATTTATTGTATAAAAATAGATCTAAAAACTATGTTTTATTAACTACACTTAAAATGCAAAAAACATAATAATTGTAATAAAAAACTAGTAAAACTTGTATATAGCTAATAACTAAACAAATATAGATAAGTTTTATTAGAATATACAAAAACAAATAGCTAAATATTTTGTATTTTAATGAATTTAATCAAAAATTAGAGTAAAATAGCTAAAATTTATTACCCGCTTTTTACCCTAACAAAAAATTAATATTTAATAACAATAGTTATTAAGTTTTTTGCTTAGTAAAAAGAATCTTTTATACACATCTTAGATAGAGTGAAAAAAACAAATGGAAATCCAGCATACTCCTTTCAAACCACTTGTAGATAGAATTTTAAAAGATGGTAAATGCTTAGAAGGTGGCATTTTAAAAGTTGATGGTTTTATAAATCAACAAATAGATCCTAATCTTTTAAAAGATATGTCAATTGAAATAGTGAAACGTTTTGCTAATTATAAAATTAACAAAATTTTAACTATTGAGGCTTCAGGTATTGCTCCTGCTATTATGCTTGGCTTTTTCTTAAATGCTCCTGTAGTTTTTGCAAAGAAAAAAGTTCCATCAACAATGGAAAATATGTTAACAACAGAAGTATTTTCTTTTACAAAACAAAAATCTTACTCTGTTTGTGTAAGTAAAGATTTTTTACAAAAAGATGACAAGATATTATTTGTTGATGATTTCCTTGCTAATGGTAATGCAGCAAAAGGTATTATTGACCTAGTAAAAATAGTTGGTGCAGAGCTTGTTGGCATGGCTTTTTTAATTGAAAAAGGTTTCCAAGCTGGTGGTAACTATCTTCGTGAGCAAAATATCAAAGTAGAATCTTTAGCTATTATAGACAGCCTTGATAATTGTGAAATAAAAATAAGACAATAAAAATGAATAATAATAACTTATATGATCAAAAAGTTGCCTCCCCAAAGGAGGCAAATAAAAGTGATCTTATCTATGGTTTAGAAGATAAACCGCCTCTAAAAGAAGCTTTATTTGCAGCTCTTCAACACTTACTTGCAATCTTTGTAGCTATAGTTACACCTCCTCTAATCGTAGCTTCTGCTTTAAATCTTGATACTGTTACAACTGGCTTTTTAGTATCAATGTCTTTATTTGCATCTGGAATTTCAACCTTTATTCAGTGTAGAAAAATAGGTCCTATAGGTTGTGGCTTACTTTGTATTCAAGGTACAAGCTTCTCCTTTATAAGTCCTATTATTGGTATTGGTTCTACAGGTGGTCTTAGCTCTATATTTGGTGCTGTTATAGCAGGTTCATCTGTTGAGATGATCTTAAGTAAACTTTTAAAATACACAAGACGTATCATAACTCCTCTTGTCTCTGGCATAGTTGTAACTTTAATCGGTCTTAGTTTAATTAAAGTAGGTGTTATAGCTTGTGGTGGCGGTTTTGCTGCTATGCAAAATGGTACATTTGGTTCACTTAAGTTTTTAGGTATTGCAGCTCTTGTAATTACTACTATTTTATTTTTCAATAGAAGTTCTAATAGATATTTTCGTATGAGCTCTATTGTTATAGGTATTATTGTAGGTTACATAGTGTCATATTTTATGGGTCTTGTTGATTTTTCAAAAATCTCAGATTTTGGAACTTTAAATGTTCCTATGCCTTTTAAATATGGTATTGATTTTAATTTATCTGCAATAATAGCTATTTCTGTAGTGTACTTAATTACAGCTATTGAAGCATATGGTGATGTTACAGCAAATTCTTTAATTTCAGGTCTTGAGGTTGAAGGTGAAAAATTCCAAAAAAGAGCATCAGGTGGTATTTTAGCAGATGGCTTTAACTCTATGATAGCAGGCTGTCTAAACTCTTTTCCAAATTCAATCTTTGCTCAAAATAATGGTATGATTCAACTTACAGGCGTTGCAAGTCGTTATGTAGGTTATTTTATTGCAGCATTGCTTTTATTATTAGGTTTATTTCCTGTTATTGGTTTAATCTTCTCATTAATGCCAGATCCTGTTTTAGGTGGTGCTACTATCTTAATGTTTGGTACTGTAGCAGCTTCAGGTATTAAGATTATTGCAACTCAAGAAATAAATAGAAAAGCTATGCTTGTTATGGGTATTAGTTTCTCTTTTGGTCTTAGTGTTGAATTAGTACCAGATATCTTAAGTCACTTCCCTGATTTTATAAAAAATATCTTTGCATCAGGTATTACAACAGGTGGTTTAACTGCAATTCTTGCTAATTTACTAATTAGAATTAAATAAATTGATATACACAATAAGCCTCTTTTCCACAAAAAAAGAGGCTTTTTTTATTTAAAAAGAGCTATCATATTTTTTAAAGTAAAAAGTTTTACTTGATAAATTTTTGTATCTTTATTCTTTTACAAGAAATTATTATTTTTGCATTATTTTTAGGCAAAAATATTGATGAAATTTTATTTTTTTAAAATTATCTCTATAAATCAAATAATTATAAAATATATCTTTTAATATAATTAATATACTTAAACTCCTAGTTTCTTAGAAATATCTTGATTTTTATAAACTTTTATAAATTAAAGTACTTATTTTATATTTAAAGTTTTTATTTCTATTTTTTTGAGCTATAACAAAGTTTTTTTATTATTTATCAAAGAAATGCTATTTCTTATCAAAAGAATAACCAATTTTAAAAATTTAAGATAAATTTAGATACTAAAAAGTGGGGCAATTATTTTGCTTTTGCTTGAATAAATAAATAGACACATACCAATAAAAAATGGAGTTTATATGTTAACTAATATTCTAAATAAAAAGGGAATGATAGTATTAGCAGACATAGCCATTTTCTTTCTTTTACTTTGGGTGCTACCATTCTCAGAAAAAGAAACGAAAGGTGTTGCTTTACTAGTATTTATTGCTATTTTATGGCTTACTGAAGCATTACATGTAACTATTACAGCTATAAGTGTGCCTATCATTGCATCTTTTTTAGGTCTTATCAATACAAAAACTGCCCTACAAGGTTTTGCTGATCCAAATATTTATCTATTCTTTGGTGGATTTGCTTTAGCAGGTGCTATGCACATTCAACAATTAGATAAGATTATTGCTCAAAAGATTTTAAAACTTGCTGGTGGTAACTTCTTTCTTTCAGTAATCTTACTCTTTACTGTAACAGCATTTTTATCTATGTGGATGAGTAATACAGCAACCACAGCTATGATGCTTCCTCTAGTTATTGGTATGTTAAGTAATATACCTTATGAAGAAAATAAGAGTACATATGTATTTGTTCTTTTAGGTTTAGCATTCTCTGCAAGTATTGGTGGTATGGGAACACTAGTAGGTTCACCACCTAATGCTATTGTGGCTTCAAACTTAAATCTAACATTTGCAGATTGGTTTGTAATTGGTTTCCCAATGATGTTAGTTTTAATGCCACTAATGCTTATCTGTCTATTTGTTGTATTCAAGCCAAATTTAAAACAAAAAATTGATTTTAAGGGTGAAGATATTGCAATGGATAACAAAAAGTATCTAACTCTTGTAATATTCGCTCTTGTTGCTTTCTCTTGGATTTTCTCTGGCAAAATTAACCCAATAATTTCATCAGTATTAAAATTAGAAGCTCCTATTGGTGACTTTGATGCAATTATTGCTATCTTTGCTGCAATCTTAGTTGTATCAACAAAAATCATCTCTTGGAAGCAAGTACAAGAACAAACTGATTGGGGTGTATTAATGCTATTTGGTGGTGGTATTACCCTATCTGCTGTTCTTCGTGATTCAGGTGCTTCAAAGTTAATGGCTGATGGTATTGTATTTATGGTTGAAGGACAACACTACTTCCTAGTTGGTTTATTAGTATCATTCTTCATCGTAATGTTGACTGAATTTACCTCAAATACAGCATCTGCAGCTTTATTAGTACCACTATTTATCTCAATTGCAGATAGCTTAGGTGTAGCTCCTCTAGGTCTTGCATTAATCATTGGTCTAGGTGCATCTTGTGCATTCATGATGCCTGTTGCAACACCACCAAATGCTATTGTTATGGCATCTGGCTTTATAAAGCAATCAGATATGATGAAAGTTGGTTTCCTATTAAATATTGTGTGTGCAATAGTAATAGCATGTGCAGCTTACTTCTTCTTTGCACCAAATTAAAATTTAAAAGATGTATCACAATATGCGATCTTAAAGTAGATAGCTAATAATATTAAAGGTATAATTATGAAAGTAATTATACCTTTTTTTATTTTAAGGAGCTTTTATGAAATATCCTTCTTGGTTTGATGGACATATAAAAGAATTTATAAATAAAAATGAAATTTTATTAAAAGGTTTTAATGACAATTGCAAACTTAAAATCTTTTATTTTGGTGATTTATTCAAAGTTATAGATGAAGATCAACTTTATATTGTAAATACAAAAGATAAACCTTGTTTAATCAAAGCTTATGATGAAATAAATGACAAGTATTTTACTATCTTTGATAATGGCAAACATGGTTATAACAATATGTTTTGTGATGAGTATAGTGAAGATGCTTTGAAAGATAGAGATTTACAAGATTTATTAATTGAAGCTACAGATATAATTGTGCAATTTGGTTATAGTATTGATTATGATGATGAAAGAGAATACTTTGTAGATGAGAGTTTAAGTACTGATGGTATTGATAGATCAAAACTTATAAATGGCGAAATTATGACCTATGATCAAGTTAAAAGAGATGGTATAGATTATATTGCCATTTTTTATATAGACAACAAAGGAAATAAAGTAGAATTTGCATCATATGAACTTGCCTAAATAATTAAGGCATATCTAAAATAGTTTTAAGTCTACATTTTTGTGTAGACTTTTTTATATATTTACAGTGAACTTTTATATATAAATATAAAAATTTATTATAATTTTATTATAATTATGATTTTTCTATATGAAATTATTTTTAAATAATTAAAAATCAATAAAATATTTTATAAAATATAATTCATTAATTTTTATAATTTTTTTTGTATTAAAAATAATAAAAACATTAAAATGTGATCTGTTTTAAAGAAATATAATTAAAGTTTATTTATTTCTTACACGATATCTGTACATAAAAAATAACAATATTGTAAAATGGAGAAAAAAAATGGCATTATATGTAAATACTAATGTTAGCTCATTAAATGGTCGCAATAAGCTATCAAATGCGACAAATAACCTAAACACAACCTATCAAAGACTATCATCAGGCTTACGTATTAATAGTGCAAAAGATGACTCAGCAGGTTTACAAATTTCAGATCGTTTAACCACACAAATCAATGGTTTAAATCAAGGTAATCGTAATACCGCTGATGGCATTGCATTAATGCAAACAATGGAAGGTGCCCTTGATGAAATGGGTACTATGCTACAACGTATACGTACTTTAGCAGTTCAATCAGCAAATGGTACAAATACTAAAGCTGATCGTGAGGCTATTACAGCAGAGTCTGATCAATTAGGTGCTGAAATTACACGTATTGCTCAACAAACAACCTTTGGTGGTCAAAAGATTTTAGCATCTGCTAAAGTAGGTGAAACTATTTACTAAAAAAATACAGTTACATTCCAAGTAGGTGCAAATAGTGGTGATAAGATAGATGTATCAGTATTTTCAAAAGGCTATACATTATCAAGTTTAATTTCACAAGCAAAACTTAATAAAGATGTAATTAAGAAAAAAGATGGTACAGCTGCTGCTGGTGACGGTCAAGGAAGTTTATTTGCTCTATCAATGGCATCAAAAGCACAAGCTGCAATTAATGCTGTTGATGGCATTATTGCTGTTATTGACAAGCAACGTGGTAACTTAGGTGCTATGCAAAATCGTCTTGAGTAATCAATTCGCAATCAATCAAATGTAGCAATGAATAC
>JARHZF010000206.1 GCA_029258325.1 Anaerobiospirillum sp.
GGTTTACTACTTCCTTGTTGACCAACAGTTAATTTTTTAATATTTGTTAAAGTAGAGTCTTCATCTATTCTTAGAGTACCGCTTTTTACATTAATATTAGCTTGATTTGCATCCCAAGTTCCTATTATGGTAACGCTACCAATATCATTATTATTATCAACACCTTCAATAGTTAAAGAAGATAAATCAATAGTACCTTGTGATTGTAAATTTTTACCTAAATTAAAACTATTGTCAGCAGCTGCATTTTTTATAGTTAAGGTTTTATTAGCATGTTGTGATGATAGGGTTTTAGTAGCTGTGATTTCACCTTTTGCCATAGTGAAAGTCTTGTCTTTAAAAGCTATGTCCTCAAAAGTAAGATTAGCATTATCACCTAAGTTTATAGTATTAGAATCAATATTTAATTTTTTACCAGTAAGTTTACCGTTTATATATGTTTGACCTGCTTTTTTAGGATCTGTATCAACAGTATTAGTAGTATTTAAGGTAATTTCACCATCAGTAATTTCAATAGTACCAAAGTTATCATGATTTGTACTATTTAAAGTAAGTCTACCTTTTTGTAATTCTGCAAAGTTTTTAGCTGATAGTTTTAAAAAACCTTTGTCATTAACAACAACATTAGCATTTGCTGCATCTTTTAAAGTTGCATTGCTTATATCTAAAAATGATAAGCCACCACCATTTTTACCAACTTCAATATTTGTAGCACTACCATCACCTGTAAAAGTAATAGTATGATTTTGTGCATTTACATGAACTTTCTTATTTGCATCAGCACTAACTTTTAAAACTTTATCCTTTGATAGGGTTACATCTTCACTTAAATTTATATCACCCTCTGTATATTCTAAAGGATTTTGAGCTTTAGCATTAATTTGATTTATTTGAGTTGCATCAGCTATAGCAAGATTTGGAGCAATTAAAGCACTTGCTGATAAAACACTAGCAACACATATTTTTAATGCATTCATATATACAGCTCTATATTGAGCAAGTAACATTGTTAGTGCACCTTTAGTTTGTTTCATAATAAGAAATTCCTATATTTAGTATGTTATTTATCTATAAATCAAATATTTTTATAGAAGATGTATTGTTTTTATATAAAAATAATAAGTAAAATATTTACTTACTATTTTTTGAGATTAATTAACAAAAGAAGTTGTATATTCTATAAGATAAATTTAAATAAAGTTTATTTTTGTAAAAAAAAATAACAAAAAAGTATGTTTATATACAAATGTAATAAAAATGTATGATTAATATTATTTTTTATTTATATGTGAAGTTAATCTAGTATAAAGTCAAAGCTATTTAATTTTTGTTTTTTTAAAATATCAAACAATATAAGTACACTACTTTTACTAATGTTTTTATGATTAAGAAAATAAAATTGTATAAAAACTAAAAAGATAGACTATATTTAAGTTAAGGTTTGTATAGATATAGGTTTTTTTATGACAATAATAAATGATTTTGAGCTAGGTTATAAAAATAACAGAATAGCTGATTATGTAGGTGACAATGATGATATTGTTATGCCACCTAATATACCTTATCATGGTGACTGTAGAGTAAAACACCCTCATACTATCTTTAATTCAGTAACACTATCAGATGTATTTTATGGTTTAGAGTTTATACCATATGAATATAAGAAAGATAAGTACTATAAACACATATTTCCTACATATATGACAAGAAAGTTTATAGTGCCTGATGCTAATCCTTACTTTAGTGTTAAAGATGACTCTTTGTACTCAAAAGATCAAAAGTTTTTATTAATGCTAAAAGCCACTATTAGTGGTGATTACTATGTAGATGACACTGTAGACTATATAAATCCTAAAGCTATTATCTTAAATAAAGATGTAAAGAGCATACATATGCCACCTTGTTACACTGTCTTTGATGATACAAATACAAGTGTTTTTGAAAATATAGAAGTTAAAAATGAATACTTTTATTACACAGTAGGTATTGATTATAGCTACACAATCTTTGCTCCATATGTCAAAGAAGTTATACATGAAACTTCATCACAAAGAGAGACTATCTCAAAAGTAATTCATGCTATCTTATGCTTTAATAATATGAGCATAAATGCAACTAAGATAAAGTACTATAAAGATAGAATGTCTTTAGGCTATATTGCTCATAAAGAGCTATATAAAGATGAACTACATGAAGATTATGAAAACTATATAAAGGATAATTTATTTGATATCTATTGTTTAAGTTTAGATATACAAGATGAAGATTTAAGCTCTAAGTTTTTAAAAAACTATTTTAATAAACTAGATAAAAAGTTTGTACAAACTTTAAAAGATGAGGATTATCTAAAACTTTTAGAGAGGGCTATTTTATTTTTAGATGAAGATACAATATGTAAGATATTGTCATATAGAGATAATATTGTAGCTCCTCGTGCTCTATCTTTAGCCATTAACTTTAGTACTTTAAAAATAGTTAAAGAACTTATAAAAAAAGGTATTAACTTTGATATTTATAAAGAAGATACAGAAAGTTCTTTATTTAAACTATGTAAGAAATTTGGCTCTGCATTTAAAGGTCTTGGTACAACATTTTATGCAAAATACCATTTAACTTTAATTATGCATGAAATTAGAGAGAAGTTTTTAGGATCTTATGTAAAATTGCCCTCTCATTTATCTTCAGACTATAGAATAACGATTAAAGATAAAGCTATAAATGATGATGATACAAAGTTTCTTATGTTTAAGGAGATTTATAAAAAGGGACTTTTAAGTGATGAGCTTTTAAATGACATATACTTTTATGCCTTAATCTTAAATAAAGAAAAGTTTATTGCATTTTTTAAAGAGAAAAATTTAAAGCTCAATAACTACTATAGACAAAGCCTTGAGGGTAAGATACGTGATGGTTATAAACTTCTTTATAAAGACATGCTAAAACATGAGGGATATATAGCTTATAAGAACATTATAGAAAAGGCAAAAGAGGATAATATCAATATAAGCTTTATCTTTACTTATGATGAATGTAAAGAGTTTTCTAATAACTTAGAGTGTTTATCTTATATTGTAGAGAATACAAATTTTAGACTCTCAAATAAAAATCAAACTCTACAGGATATGATAGATAATAATGATGCTCCTTTACTATCTTTTATGATTGATAAGAAGATTATTAAAAATGAAAAAGAGGTTGATAAGTATCTTGCATACGCTATGTCAAAAGACAATACAGAGATAAAGGCATTTTTATTAAAAGAAAAGGACAAGTTTAATAACTATAAGAAAAAGAAATTAGTTTTATAGTGACTTAGTTTGGTGTAGCCTTAAATTGTGAGGCTACACCTGTTTTGAATACAAATTAATATGCTTTTAATAGACATTTATTGTATATTACAAAATATGAAGTTTATATGTGTAATTTAAAAATATATATTTGAAAATACAGGATAAAATCATGAATTATTACATATTAAAAATTAACTCTTTAGTGAAAACTTTTTCTATCATGGATGTAGGTAGTACTTTTGTATTTGAATTAACTGCACAAAATGCAAATGCAATATTTGCCTCTGTTCAACAAGGTGATTTGATTTATGGTTATGTTGACTCACCTGTAAAAACTATCAAATACCTCTTTGAGGTTCAAGAGGTAAAATCTGCTAAGAAATTAGCATTAATCAAGAAATATGAAACATATAAAGGTGTAAGCATAGATAATATAGAATTAAAAGCAAAGATTTTAAGTTGTGCAAATCTACTTCTAATAGATAAAGATATTTTTAA
>JARHZF010000071.1 GCA_029258325.1 Anaerobiospirillum sp.
TATGATTAGAAAATACAGAGAGGATATAACAAGACAAAGCTTTGATGAAGCTTATTTGAAACTAACTAAAAAGACTCAAAGTGTTACTGTTTAAAATATCAAAAAACTTATAGGGTCTAGGCAAGTAGCTCTAGCTTTAATCTTTTAGAGATTATAAAAGAAAAGTGGAGACATTATGAGAATGAGGTTTAAGACGATAAAATTACTTAGAGTTTATATTATGAACTCTTAAAGTTATGCGTATAAATGTTCACAAGTAAATATATACATGATGATATAGAACTTTTATATTTAGTTTAAATATTAGAACCATAAAATTATAAATGTACTAAGTTCATTTATATACTTAAAAACATTTTAAAATTTATCTCTTTATTTAGAAAAAATCTAATGTTTACTAAACAAATATAGATTTCTGTGCATTTTTTTATTTAAAACATATTGAAATTTTTTATCATTACAATAATAATCTTGTGTATGTAAAAATGTACTTTAACTATTATTTTTTTATATAAAAATCTCTTTTATTTTTATACCTTATCAAAAGAATTTTCTTTAAAAAAGATAGTTAATCACTCTTTTAATTGTCAATTAAACTTATAATACGCTCTGTAGATATTGTTTAATTTTATTTTGAGTAGACTATATGGATATAAAGAAGGTTACGGTGGCATATATGTCACCTACTGGTGGAACTAAAAAAATTGCAAAAGCTATGATGGATGCTTTTTCTGAACTTAATATTCCCCTTGGAAAAATTGATTTTCTACCAAGTCGTGTTAGAAAATTAACATATGAGTTTCAAGAAGATGAGCTTTTAGTTTTTGTAGCACCTGTATTCTTTGGACGTATGCCTTGGTGTATATATGACTTTAAGGGTTTAAAAGGTAATAATTCAAACGCTCTTGTTGTTTGTGTTTATGGTAATAGACTTTGTGAAGATGCTCCTTATGAGACTTCTTTATTCTTAAAGGAACAAGGTTTTAATACTATAGCTTATGCAGAATTTGTAGCTCAACACTCTTTATATAGTAAATTAGGTGAAAATAGACCTACAGATGATGATATTGCTGATATAAAAGCAAAAACAAAGAATCTCTTTAATGATTTTATTGAAGATAAATTAGCTATACCTTATAAATTTGAAGATCATGAATTAAAGGAAAGAGGTGTTCCTACTGTTATTCCTACATTTAAAGAAGGATGTGAAATCTTATGCGATGATTGTCGTCTTTGTATGAAGGTATGCCCTCTTGATTTAATTGATAAGATGACAGGTTTAGTTCCTAAAGAAAAAGAAAGCGAATGTATGGGTTGTCTTGCTTGTATGTGTCATTGTACTACAGGTGCAAGAGGCTTTTCTGATGAGCAACAAAAGCTTTTAAATGACAAAATGGAAAAAGTCTATGAAGCTCATAAAGAAGCAAAAGAAAATCTTATCTATTTACAATACAAATAATGGAATATTAATGAAGATAAAAGCTCTTTTTTTATTGTGTGGTGCATTGTTTTTAAGTCAAAGTCAAATAGCAAATGCAAGTGATTATGGCATAAGTATAGATAATATAGCAAAGCCAAGTGCTCACGTGTTAGAACAAAGACAAGCCTTTGTTAAAGCTCGTGATGCTATTAAAAAAGGAGATAATTCTCTTGCAATTTCTTATAAAAAAGGAATTTTAAAGGATTATCCTTTAAATGTTTGGCTTGATTACTATATGTTATCAGCACGACCACAAGTATCAAAATTTAATGATGTTTTAAAATTTATTAATTCAAAACAACATAAAGAGCTTTCATCTTTACTTGAAAATAAATATATAGATTTTCTAGCAAGAGAGGGGCAGTTTAAGAAAGTAAATGTACTTTTACCAACTAAACCTTATTTAGATAATGAGGCTATATATAATTATCAAAAATCAAAATTATGTAGATTTTATGAGGCAAAACTACATTTACAACAAGCTAATGAAGAAGCATTAACTTATGCTCAAAGTTTATTTGTATCTTTAAAATCATATCCATCTAATTGTGCACCTTTAATTAATATTTTAGATAGTAAAGGATATATTACAGATAAACTATTATTACAAAAATTTGAAAATGCTTTTATAAAAAGGGGCTATGAGGATACAACTAAAGATTTAGCAAAACAACTTGAAAATTCATCTTTTAAAGATAGAGTTGCAATGCAAATGGATCTTTATGATGATCCTAAAGCTATTTTTTCAAAAGACTTTAAAGCTACATCTAATAATGCAAAAATAGCTGTTTTAGCATTTAAACGTTATATAAATCTATCATCTGAAGATGCACGCTTTAAATTAAAAACTTTTGAGAAAAAATTTAAACCAAGTTCTGTAGATCTTTTATCTATAAAACAATTAATTGCAGAAACTTGCTTATATAAATCAAGACCATATTCAGATGTTGAATGGGTTGATAAGAATTTACCTGCAGTAGGTTGGACTGATGAGCTTAAAGAACAGAGAATAAGACGAGCTATTTGGTATTCTCAATGGAAAATTGTCTATCAAATGATAGATCATATGCCATCTACTTTCCAAGAACAAATAAATTGGCGTTATTGGAAAGGTCATGCTGCTAAGCATTTAGGCTATAAAAAACAGGGTATGGAAATTTTAAGGGAAGTTGCTAAAGATAGATCATTTTTTGGATTTTTAGCAGCTCAAGAGTTAAATCTTCCTTATGCTTATAATCATTTAAAATTGGATGAAAAGGCATCTTTTAGCAATTTACTTAAAAATAATTTAGCAGTACAAAGATTTTTTGAGCTTGAGGCTATAAATGATGAGAACTCAATATTTGAGTGGCGAGAGATTGCAAAATCATCAAGTGATGAAGATGCTATGCTTATGGCTCAATGGGCATTACAAACAGGTAAAGTGCGTTATGCTATAGAATCTGTTATTGCAGCAAATAGATGGGATGCTCTATCTTATAGATTTCCTATTGCTTATTTAGAGATCTATAAAGATAATTCTAAAAATTATAATGTAGCTCTATCTTTCTTATATGGTGTTTCACGTCAGGAAAGTATGTTAAATGCTGATATAAGATCACCTGTAGGTGCAATAGGTTTAATGCAAATTATGCCAACTACAGCTAAAGTTATAGCTAGAAAGAATAAGTGGCAATATAAGAGTTCACGTGAGCTTACAAATCCAGAGACAAATGTAAAATTTGGTTCTTATTATTTGAGAAGTTTATTAGATAGATTTGACAATAATAGAATATTAGCAGCTGCTGGATATAATGCAGGTCCAAATCGTGCTTCTTTTTGGTTATCAAAGGATGGTAAACATAGAAATGCAGCTCAATATATTGAGACTATTCCATTTTTAGAAACACGTAAATATGTACAAAATGTAATTTTGTATGATGCTATGTACTATTATTTACTAACAGGTAGAAAACAGCATTTATTATTTAAAAATGAATTAAACTATAAATATTAAATCATATATTTATATATTAAGTAGAGGTCATCTTTTCAAATAGAGATGACCTTTATTTATTTACACTACATAATAACTTGACTAATATAGGAAAATAATAATATAATCAAAGAACTTTATAAGCCCAGATGGTGAAATTGGTATACACGCTACCTTGAGGTGGTAGTGCGCGAGCGTACGGGTTCGAGTCCCGTTCTGGGCACCACTTATCTTTTCTAATGTCAATTCTTTACTAAATAAAATCCTTATCTTATAAAATCATCTTTTTATTTTATGATTTTGCACAAAAATAGTGAATAAAGATAAATTTTAGAAAATTAAAAAGAAATAAAACTTAAAAAATATATTTTTTCTGAATTTAAAATAATACCTAACGCACATTTTTTTAATTTTACAAGATAAAAAAGCTAAATATAATTCAAAAATGTAACCTCTGTTATAGAAAAAGTTATCAAATGGTATGAAAATAAAAAATAATTGTTAAACAAAGTTTTTATTGAATAGATAGAGGTGTTAATTGAATAACGCACGTGAAGTCGCTCGTCAAACCATGGCTCTAGTATTGGCAGGTGGTCGTGGTAGTAGATTACATATGTTAACCGACTCAAGAGCTAAGCCTGCTGTGTATTTTGGTGGTAAGTTTAGAATTATAGACTTTGCATTATCAAATTGCGTAAATTCAGGTATTACTCGTATTGGTGTTGTAACACAATATAAATCACATAGTTTATTAAGACACCTACAAGCAGGTTGGTCATTCCTTCGTGGTCAACTTAATGAATTTATAGATTTACTTCCAGCTCAACAACGTGTTGACGAAGAACATTGGTATCAAGGTACAGCTGATGCTGTATACCAAAATTTAGATATTATTAGAAATCATGCTCCTAAATATATTGTAGTACTTGCAGGTGACCATATTTATAAGATGGACTACACTGCTATGGTTATGGATCATATTAAACATGGTGCTCCTATAACTATTGCTTGTATTCCAACACCAAAAGAAGAAGCTACAGGCTATGGTGTTATGAAAGTTGATGGTAGTGGTTTAATTACTGAATTTGTTGAAAAACCAAAAGATCCACCAACCATGCCTGGCAATCCTAATATGTCTCTTGCATCAATGGGTATTTATGTTTTTGATGCTGAATTTTTATATAAGATCTTAGAAGAAGATGCTCACAAGCCTGATTCAAGACGTGACTTTGGTATGGATATTATTCCAACCTTAGTTGCAAATAAACAAGCTTATGCTCATGATTTTTCTATTTCATGTATTAGAAATAAAGGTAAGCCTGATATTTGCTATTGGAGAGATGTAGGTACTATTGATGCTTATTGGGAAGCTAATATGGATATTGCATCCGTTGAGCCTCAATTAGACGTTTATGATACAGTATGGCCTATTTGGACACATCAAGCACAATTACCTCCTGCTAAGTATGTACAAGATATTAATGGTACATCATCAATATTAAGAAATAGTGTATGTTCTGCAGGTTGTATTATTTCAGGTTCTTCTGTATGTCACTCTATTTTATTCTCAGGTGTGCGTGTTCACTCAAATTGTTTCCTCATGGATTCTGTAGTAATGCCAACTTGTGTAGTTCATAGAGGTTGTAGATTAACAAAGGTGGTCTTAGATAGAGGTTGTATTATCCCAAGAAATCTAATTGTAGGTGAAAATGCAGAATTAGATGCAAAGAGATTCTTTAGATCTCCAAAGGGTATTACTTTAATTACTCAATCTATGTTAAATAAATTACGTCAAGATGAGCCAGAATTATTTGAAGGTTATGATGATTATGCCTCAAATGTTTCTCCTTTATATTATGGTTAATATTTAAATTAGAATTTAAGATAATAGGTTATCTTTTTTAAGGTAACCTATTTTTTTGCAATTTTTTTTCTAAAAGCATATAAATAAATATAAGAAAATGTGATTTATCTGTTATATTTTATACTTATACTAGATTTTTCAAAAAAAATAAAAATAGTTTAATTTTTATATTTCTTAATTGAACTATTTTATACATACTTGTTATGTAATGCTAAAAAGAGGTTATATGATTTTAGTTAAAAATAAAGAGCTTATTATAAAAAGCTTTTTAGATGTTTATAAACTTTATAAACAAGAAAAACCACAAAGAGTCTATCTTGGAACAGGAGATCCTATTTCTATTAATGCATCAATTTTAGATAATGCCATAAAACATATTGCAGATGGTGATATTAATTTAGAAGATATTTATGTATTTTTTGACTCAAGTCGCTCAAATAATGGTACTGATGGCATAGTTATTACTAAAGATAAAATCTTTTATAAAGATGGTCTTGAAGACACTATTATATATTTAAAAGATTTACAAGAATGCCAACATATAAGTAAGTTTTTTGGAGATAAAATTAAATTTGTACTAAAAAGTGGCTATGAGTATACATTAAAACCTTTTGTTGTAAAAAAAGATTATAGAGAGATGGTTGTACTTGCATTAAATCTTATTGCTGCATCATATGTTGAAGTAAAAGAAGAAGAATATTAGTCTTACTTATTTTTAATATTTCCATATATAAATTACTAACTTAGACTTAAATTTAAGTCTAAGTTAGATAATATAAAATTAACGCTTAGACATAGATTTTACTTGGCGTATTTCTTTACCTTTATAAATTTGTCTTGGTCTTCCAATTCTACTATCTTCCATTTCTTGCATTTCATTCCAATGAGAAATCCAACCTATAGTTCTTGCAAGAGCAAAAATTACTGTAAACATATTAGTTGGAATACCTATAGCACTTAAGGTAATACCAGAATAGAAATCTACATTTGGATAGAGATTTCTTGAAATAAAGTAATCATCAGATAGAGCAATTCTCTCAAGTTCTGTTGCAATATCTAAAAGAGGATGATTTTCAATATGAAGCTCATTTAGTACTTCATGACATGTCTCACGCATAACTGTAGCACGTGGATCGTAACTCTTATATACACGATGACCAAAACCAGATAGTCTAAATGGATCGTTTTTGTCCTTTGCTCTTTCAATAAATTCAGGAATTCTATCTACAGAGCCAATCTCCTCTAACATACGAAGACATGCTTCATTAGCACCACCATGAGCAGGACCCCATAAAGATGCAATACCTGCAGCAATACATGCATATGGGTTTGCACCAGATGAACCTGCAAGACGCACTGATGATGTTGAAGCATTTTGCTCATGATCTGCATGTACAGTAAATATTCTATCTAATGCTCTTTCAATAACAGGATTTACTTCATATTTTTCACAAGGTGTAGAGAACATCATATACAAGAAGTTACCTGCATATGAGAGATCATTTCTTGGATAGACAAAAGGATGTCCTATTGAGTATTTATAAGACATAGCTGCAAGAGTTGGAATTTTTGCAATAAGTCTTATAGCTGTTCTTTCACGACTTTCAGGATCGTAAATATCAAGACCTTCATGATAGAAAGCACTTAAAGCACCTGCAATACCACAAAGTACAGCCATAGGGTGGGAGTCACGTCTAAAAGCTTTAAATAAAGAGGTAATTTGTTCATGAATTAAAGTATGATGAACCACTTTATTTTCAAAATCAGCATATTGTTCTTTATTTGGTAATTCGCCTTTTAGCAATAAGTAACAAACTTCAAGATAATTTGTTTTAGTAGCTAATTGATCTATAGGATATCCTCTATATAGCAAGGTACCTTTAGATCCATCAATAAAAGTAATTTTAGAGCTACAAGATGCTGTAGATACAAAACCAGGATCGTATGTAAAATAACCTTTTTTACCTAAAGCTCTAATATCAATAACATCAGGACCTAATGTTCCTTTTAAAATAGGGAGTTCAATAGGTTCTTGACCTGGAATATTTAATATTGCCACTTTATTTGATAAATCTTTCTTATCTTGCATAGTATTAACCTCTTTAGTTTCTTATCAATATACAATATTATTAAAATGAAAACAGATGTAAAATTTTTTTATGATTAAATGCACTTTAATTGTGCATCTATTCACTGTTTTTAAGTAAATTTGTGTATAATGAGTTTTAAATTTTATATTTTTGGATAGGACTGCACTTTTATGGAACAGAGAATTCTTTTAACAGAATGCGATGATGCAAATGGTTTAATTGCTAAGATTACAAATCAATGTGGTTTGTTTTCTTATAATATTGTTCATCAAGATCAATTTGCAAGTACAGAGACTAATAAATTCTTTATGCGTTCTGTGTTAGAGGGTGATTTTACTTATCAAAATGAGTTCTTGCAAAGTATAAAATGTATTGTACCTGAGAACTCAAATGTAAAACTTGTAAGTCGTGATAAAAAAAGAATAGCTGTTTTAGTTACTAAAGAGGCCCATGTTTTAGGTGATCTCTTAATGAAATCTTTTGCAGGTTCTCTTGATGCTGAAATTATTATGGTAGTTGGTAATTATCCAGATTTAAAGGAACTTACTGAAAAATTTAATATACCATTTCATTATATTTCTCATGAAGGTATTTCACGTGAAGAGCATGAAAAACGTATTTGTGAAGTTTTAGATACAGAAGATTTAGATTATATTATCTTAGCTAAATTTATGCGTATTTTAACTCCAACTATGGTGGCTCATTACCCTTTAGGCAAACTTATTAATATACATCACTCATTTTTACCATCCTTTATAGGAGCAAAGCCTTATCAACAAGCTTATGATAGAGGTGTAAAATTAATTGGTGCTACAGCTCATTTTGTAACAAATGATCTAGATGAAGGTCCTATTATTGAGCAAGATGTTATTAAAGTAGGTCATAGATATGATGCAACAAAAATGGCAAAAGCAGGACGTGATGTTGAGCGTTTAGTTTTAGTGCGAGCTTTAAATAAAGTATTAAATAATAAAGTCTTTATTAATGGCAATAAAACAGTAGTATTCTAAAATATAAAAGCCCCAAAAAAAGGGGCTTATTTTTAAGGTTGTAATCTATCTACTTCCCAAGAGTTATCTACTTTTGTATACATAAATCTATCATGTAATCTATTTTCACGACCTTGCCAAAATTCTACTGTATCAAATTTTATTCTATAACCACCCCAAAAAGATGGTAGAGGAATCTCTTTATTTAAAAACTTCTCTTTCATCTCCATAAATTTACTTTCAAGCATTGATCTTGTATTTATTTTTGAGGATTGCTCAGATGCCCATGCTCCAAGTTGTGAGTCACGTGGTCTTGAGTGAAAATATTTTATAGTCTCGGTAATTGAAAGTTTTTCACAAACACCTGTAAATATTACTTGTCTTTCAAGAAAGTACCAAGGAAAGAGTGCAGATACTTGAGGGTTTTCTGCTATATCGTGAGCTTTTTTAGAACCTAAATTTGTATAAAAAACTAAAGAATTTTTATCATAATTTTTAAGTAGAACTATACGTGAGTGAACTTTGCCATCTTTATTTGCTGTACTTAAAACAAAAGCATTTGGATCGTAAACTTCTGAATCTATAGTTTTTTGTAACCATTTTTCAAAAAGCTCCATTGGTTCTTTTGTTAGATCAGATGAAGAAAGTCCAGATTTAGTATAAGATCTTCTTAAAGGAGCAACATCTATCATAAAAAAGCCCTTGATTTTTTTTAATTTGTTAAAAATGTGTTATTCATCATAGAACAATTAAAAAACTAAAACAACTTTAACAAAATTAAACAAAATCTACAATTCTAAATCTTTAAATTCTGATAGAATGATACAAGTTTTCTTGTACAGTCAAGATTTTAAAGATTAACCATTATATTAAGAATGGACTTGTTTAAGATGGATATGAACTCAAAAAACGCATTAGTTATAAATACAGGTAGTTCTTCTGTAAAATTTGCAATTATGAACCCTGAAAATGGCGAAGTATTTTTAAGTGGTATAGCTGAGGCGTTAAATTTACCTGAAGCATCTATTTCATGGAAGTTTGAAGGTGAGGAAAAACAAAAAGCATCAATACCTAATTCAAATCATGAGCATGCTATTAGCTATTTAGTAAAAGAAGTTTTAAATACAAAACAAGAGTTATTAAACTCAATAGTTGCATGTGGTCACAGAGTGGTACATGGTGGCGAATTTTATAGTGAACCTACATTAATCACTGATGAAGTAAAGGCAAATATTGAAAAGTGTATTCCTTTTGCACCACTTCACAATCCATCACATTTATTAGGTTTCCAAGCTGCTTTTGCATCATTCCCAAATATTCCTCAAGTTGCAGTATTTGATACAGCATTCCACCAAACTATGCCTCCTATAGCATATCGTTTTGCTATTCCAGAGGAATATTACAAAGAAGGTGGTATTCGTCGTTATGGTGCACATGGTACTTCTCACATGTATCTAACATCAGAGGCAGCTCGTCTATTAGGTAAGGATGTAAATGAAGTTAATTTAATTACTTGTCACTTAGGTGGTGGTGCATCTATATCTGCTATTAAGAATGGTAAGTGTATTGATACATCAATGGGTTTAACTCCATTAGATGGTCTTGTAATGGGTACACGTTCAGGTGAAATTGATGCATCTGTAATTTTCTTCTTATGTGAAAGAATGGGCAAGAGCGTACAAGAAGTTGAGACTATTTTAAATAAAAAGTCAGGCTTACTTGCTTTATCTGGTATTTCATCAGATATGCGTCCTATTTGTGAGGGCTGGTTAAATGGTGATGAGAATTGCACCTTAGCACTTGAAATGTTCTCATATCGTTTAGCTAAGTTCATAGGTTCATACATTGTAGCAGTAGGTAAAGTTGATGCTATCGTATTCTCAGGTGGTATTGGTGAAAACTGCTATGAAGCTCGTTTATTAACAGCAAAATATTTAGAAGAAGGCTTAGGTGTTAAGATTGATGAAGCAGTTAATAAAGATGCTTTAGCATATAAAGGCTTTACAGGTGGTCCTATTTCTACAGAGGATTCACGCTATAAACTATTAGTAGTTCCTACAAATGAAGAATTAGTAATAGCAAGATCAGCTTTTAAATTTGTAAAATAAAATTTTTTAAAATTTTTTTCATAAAAACTCTCTTTTCTTTTTAGTTAAGAGAGTTTTTTTTATTTTTGTCTTTTTTAGTTTCTTTAAATTTTTTACAATATAGCTTGTATATATAAATATATGATAAGAGGTTTTATATTTTGGATAAAAATAAAGAAGAAAAAAAATTACCAATTATATTATCTAATACAAGTCATCAAAGAGAGACTAATTTAAAACGTTCTTTAGTTCAATTTTGGCCTTTTTTAAAGCCTTATTTTGGACTTGCTCTTATAGGATTAGCTTTAACTATACCTGTAGGTATTTTAGATTCTGTTATAGCCTACTTTCTAAAACCTTTTATGGATATGGTTATGATTGATCAGGATAAAGAGTTTGCAAAGCAAGTCCCTTATATCATTGTAGGTTTTACCTTAGTGCAAGGTATATTTATCTATGTATCATCTATTGTAAATGGTTATGTAGGTGGTAAGATTAATTTATCTATAAGAGAGGCTTTATATAAGAAATTATTAAATTCAGATACATCTTTTTATGATGTAAATAATTCAGGTTCAGTAATATTTCGTTTTTATCAAGATGCTGAAACTGCATCATCTGGTCTTATTAATAATTTTAAGCTTTTTATTACTAAATTTTTCTCAACAGTATCACTTGCATGTGTAATGTTATATCACTCTTGGGAACTTACTTTATTTTCAATTGGTATTTTAGTAGTTTTAATTCTACCTATGCGTATTGTAAGACGTAGAGTAAAGAAGATTGTAACTCGTACTGTTGAGGGTAATACACAAATTATTACCTTATATAATGAGACATCACAAGGTAATAGAGTAATTAAGTCATATGGTCTTAAAGCTAGAATGACTAAATTATTTAAAGATAGAGCTGATTTTCTTTTCCATTTATCAATTCATATGATTAAGGATACAAATTGGCTATCTCCTGTCATGCACTTAGTTACATCTTTAGGTGTTGCAGGTGTTCTATTCTTTGGTCTACATTTAATCATGATTGAATCTATAACGTCAGGTACATTCGTATCTTTCCTTGCAGCTTTAATCATGCTTTATACACCACTTAAATCTATTGGTAATAATTATATTCAAGTACAACAAGCTTTTCTTGCTATAGATAGAGTATATGAATTACTAGATGCATCTTCTTATGAAGATGAAGATGACACATCTAAAAAAGAGCTTAAAGATATAAATAAAAATATTAGCTTTAAAGATGTGCATTTTTCATATAACAATGAAAGAGAGATCTTAAAAGGTATTAGTTTTGATGTAAATGTAGGTCAAAAAGTAGCCTTAGTTGGTAATTCAGGTGGTGGTAAATCAACAGTATGTTCTTTAATACCAAGACTTTATGAAATAGATTCAGGTAATATCTTTATCGATGGTGTTGATATCAAAGAATATTCATTAAAATCATTGCGTGATAATATTTCTATAGTTTTCCAAGATAGTTTCTTATTCCAAGGCACTATACGTGAAAATATTATGTGTGCAAAGGAAGATGCAACTGAAGAGGAATTACAAGCTGCTATAGATGGAGCTTATTTAAGTGATTTTATCTCAACACTAGAAAAAGGTATTGATACACAAGTAGGTGAAAGAGGTATTACCTTATCAGGTGGTCAAAAACAAAGAGTTTCTATTGCTCGTGCTATTTTAAAAGATGCTCCTTTAGTAATTTTAGATGAAGCAACTTCAGCTTTAGATAATAAATCAGAAAAGATAGTACAAAAAGCTTTAGACTCTTTAATGAAAGGTAGAACAACTATTGTTATTGCTCATAGATTATCTACAATATCTGATGCTAATAAGATTGTAGTTGTAAATGAGGGTCATATAACAGAGATGGGTACACATGATGAGTTACTCAAAAAAGATGGAGATTATGCTCTTTTATATAAAACTCAATTTAAAAAATAAAATTTAATATTAAAAGGATCTATATTTAGATCCTTTTTATTAATAAAAATAAAGTTCATGTGATATTTGTGTTTTTGATATATAAAAGATAACAATATTATTTTTAAGTAACAAAGCAAAAATACCATGAACTTTTACATTTAATGCTAATTAATAATAAGTTCTTTAAAGTATAAAATTAAGTTAATAAGAGCATTATGAGGATTATCATAATAATATGAGCTTAATTTTCTTTTGCTCATATAACTTAAATTCTTGTCACTACGTCTTTTTTGACAAAAAGATAAAATATCATCTCTTAAATCTTTATATTCATTAAATCTAGGTAGCATTCTTAAGTTCTTATCAATATCATCATAAAAGAAGCTTTCTTTAAACTTAGTATTATTACCAATTAAAACAGTATCAATAGTATCAGTTAAAGAAATATCCATCTTTATAGACTCATAATTATTGCTAAAGAGCAAAGAGAAAGTACTAAGGACAAACTTAAGATCTATATTTTGTAAGATAGTATAAATAGCATATGCAGAAAGCTCGTAATGGGGCTTTGGCATATTAGGGATAAATACTTGTAAAAATGGATTATTAAAATAAGCAAATTCTGATATTTGTTCTATATTTTTAGCACCACACATAAGAGATAAAAAGCTTATAAGTATAATAGTTTCGCTTTTATAACCATCTATATCTTGATAAAAAGAACAATTATCAGATAGGTTTTTAAAGACATATAATGTTTCTTTTAAAGAGAGAGGGCACTTTTTAAAAATTTCATAGTACTTATTAAGATCTTTTATGTATAAATTTAATCTATCTTCATTAAGTTTACATAAGTGCAATGAGTCTATAACATATGTATATAGATAAGCAAAGTTTTCATGCTCAAATCTATTTTTAACAATTTCTTTTTCAAAATCAAAAGTATTTTTATTATCTTCCTCAAAAGAAAAAGAACCATCTTTATTTAAATTAAATTTCATAATCTTAATCTATACAAGGTTAATGCTAAGAGTTAATAATAACAGATAGAGAGATTTTATTTAAATAAGAGTTATAAAAATAAAAAGTCCCAACCGAGGGCTGGGACTTATTACATATCTTTGTAAGATTAAACTTTCTTGCGGTATTTACCCATATCAATAGCAACAGCTGTTGCAATGATGATACCTTTGATAACTTGTTGCCACATAGGAGATACTGAGATGAATTGTAGACCGTATTGAATAATAGTAAATACGAATACACCTGCAATAATACCTGATACTGTAGCAATACCACCCATTAGAGATACACCACCAACCACACAAGCTGCGATAGCGTCAAGCTCATAACCTTGACCATATTGGTTAGTTGCACCTGCTGTACGAGCAGCTTCTAGCACACCTGCAATACCATAAAGACCTGCAGCTAGAATGAAGATAAATAAGTTTGTTGCATATACGTTAACACCAGCAACAACTGCAGCTTCACGGTTACCACCTAGAGCGTAAACATTCTTACCAAATACAGTCTTATTTAATACGAACCAAATAATAGCTGTGATTAAAGCTGCAATTGGGATTAGTACAGAAATACCTGGGAATTTACCTTCTTGGAATAACTTAGTTTGACCTAATGCTGCAAAGTCTGGACGAACACCACCAATAGGTTGTGAATTATTAGGTGGTAAGTCAAAGTATAGAGAACAAGCACCATAAACAATAACTGAAGTAGCTAGAGTTGCAATAAATGGGTGCATTTCATACTGTGCTACCAAGAAACCATTTAATGCACCAAATATCATACATACTGCTATAGCTGTGATAATTGGAACAAATAAAGGTAGTTGAGCTAGTTCTGGGAAGAACTTTTGAGCATAATCTTCAGTTTGTAGCATTGATGTTGAAATAACAGCTGCTAAACCTACAATACGACCTGCTGACAAGTCACATCCTGCAATGATAAGTGTGAAACAGATACCTAAAGCAATAATAAGCTTAGTAGATGACTGTGTCATAATATCGAGGACCACACGAACTTGCATAAAGCGTGGTTGAATAATACAGATAACAAATACTAAAACCACCATAGCAAGAATAATTGCATAGTTAGTTAAAATATTATTTATTGTTTTGTTTGTTAGTTCAATATCACGGTCACGTGCACCTGGTTTCATATAACGATAACCATTTTGTATAGTAACCCAAAGACCAACAATCATCATAATAATAGGTAAGTCATATATTGTTTTAATTGCAGCAAATTTCAATATAAGACCTAGAACAATAAGTGTAACACCTAGACCTACTAGTGATTTTCTATAAGATTTTTGTGTAATTATTGTAGAGGACATAAAAGCTCCTATTTAAAGGAAGATGCCAAGCGCATAATTTCAACTTGGTCAAAGTTTTCTTTATCAACAAAACCAGTTACATGACCTTCACACATAACCATAATTCTGTCAGACATACCCATAAGTTCAGGCATTTCAGATGAAATCATAATAATTGATTTGCCTTGTGCAATTTGATCTAGCATTAAGCTATAGATTTCATATTTTGCACCAACGTCAATACCACGTGTTGGCTCATCGAAAATTAGAATATCTGAATTTGTTAATAACCATCTTGCAATTAGAACTTTTTGTTGGTTACCACCTGATAGGTTCTTAATAGGTACTTCAAGATTTGGTGTTTTAACATTTAAATCTTTACATGACTGTTCTGCTGCAGGATTACGTTTTGAATTATCTAAAACACCCATATTTGCAAAGGTTTTTTGAGCTGCAATAACAGTATTATCTAAGATTGATAAAATACCAAAGATACCATTTTGACGACGTTCTTCTGTTAATAATGCAATACCATTTCTCTTTGCATCACGCACAGAACTAATCTCAATCTTCTTACCATCTTTGTAAAGTTCACCTGATGCTAGAGGACGAAGACCAAAAATTGTTTCTACAAGCTCTGTTCTTTGTGCACCTACTAGACCACCAATACCTAAAATTTCACCTTTATGTAATTGGAAGTTTACATCAACAAATGATCTCTTTACTGCTGATGTGAAGTTCTTTACTTCTAAAACAACTTCATCAGATACTTCTTGTGTCTTTTCTGGGAATCTATTTGATAAGTCACGACCTACCATGTTTCTAATAATAAAATCTTGATCGATCTTACTTGCTTCCCATGTGCCTACATATTTACCATCACGCATAACTGTAACATCATCAGATATACGTAAAATCTCTTCCATCTTGTGTGAGATATAAATAATGGCACGACCTTCTTTCTTTAATTGATCGATAATTTTAAATAGATACTCAACTTCGTTTTCTGTTAGAGATGAAGTTGGCTCATCCATAATAATAATCTTTGCGTTGTAACTTACAGCACGAGCAATCTCAACTAATTGAAGTTTAGATGCTGATACTTTACCTGCAAGTTCTAAAGGATCACAATCAAGACCAATTTTATTGAATAATTCAATAGTGTCATGATACATCTTGTCATGATCTACAAAGCCCATTTTTGTTGGGAAACGACCAATCCACACATTTTCCATAATAGGGCGAAAACGTATAGGGTGGAGTTCTTGGTGAATCATTGAAACGCCAAGAGCTAGGGCTTCTTTTGTTGAAGAGATGTCATTTTGTTTTTGGCCATCAAGAATAATTTCACCCTCATCTGGATGATATAAACCAAATAGACATTTCATTAGCGTAGACTTGCCAGCACCATTCTCTCCCATAAGAGCATGTACTGTACCTGGTCTTACCTTTAAATTAGCATGATTTAAAGCTATAACACCAGGAAAACGCTTTACTATGTCATTCATCTCAAGGACGTATTTTTGGTCACTCATGAGATAAACCTCGCTTAATGTAATACTTTATACTGACTAAAAAAAAGCCCCTGGTACAAAAAATGTAAGAAGGATAAGTACTTAAGGGGCCTTTATTAAAAAATTATAAGAATATTATTTCTTCATAAATTCTTGATAGTTTTCTGCAGTAACTTTTACATATGGAATCCATACATATTGACCGTCAGTAATAGTGTAGCCGATGTTTGCATCGTTAACTTCTTTACCTTGAGCTACAGCGTCTGCAATACGAACAGCAGCAGTACCTTGGTTATAAGCGTCATTTAGAGAAGTACCTAACATTTGACCTGCAGCAATTGCTTGTAGAGCTGGAGCTGTTGCGTCAACACCTGTTACAGGGATATATTTTGATGGATCTTTACCTGTGTTGTAACCTTCTGATTTAAGAGCTTCGATAACACCTAAAGCCATATCGTCGTTGTTACATAAAACAGCTTCAATTGCATCTAGACCTTTAGCTGTAATAAAGTTCTTCATCTTATCGTGACCTTGAACCTTATCCCAGTTAGCATTGTCAGAACCAATTTCTTCAACCTTTAAGCCACCTTCTTTCATTGCTTTTACGCAGTACTCTGAACGTAATGTAGCGTCTTGGTGACCTTGTTCACCCTTGATTAGGATGTATTGAACTACGCCGTCCTTATTCTTATCTGCCTCTGGATGTGCTTTGAAGTATTCAACGATTAATTGACCACCAATAGTACCTGACTCTTCAGCTTTAGCACCTACATAGTAAGCTTTTGAGTAGTCTTTTAGAACTTTGTTATCTGGCTCTCTGTTAATGAATACGATAGGTAAGTCAGCAGCTTTTGCTTTGCCTACTAGAGGACCTGCAGCTGATCTATCTACAGGGTTAATAATTAGAGCATTAACACCTTTAGTAATAAATGTATCTACTTGGTCATTTTGAGTAGGTTGACGGTTTTGTGAGTCTACAAGCTCAATTTCTGCATTGATTTCTTCTGCAGCTTTTTGCATGTTGATACGAACACCAGTCATGAAAGTATCATCGAACTTATAGATACATGAACCAATTAGGGTGTCGTCAGCTTGTGCAGCACCTGCCATTGTTGTTGCTAAAATAACTGAAGCTGCAATTGCACTAATTTTTGCTGTCTTAAACATAAAAAGCATCCTCCAAAGATACATAAATTTAATCTGTTTTGCTTGTGTGTATATAGTAGTAATTTTTTTAAAAATAAAATGAGATGAATAGCATATTTTTTAATTATAGTTTTTATTCTAATTTTAATAAAAATAAATCTAAAAAATATATATGATTATGTGCAAATAAGCATAAATATGTGGTTTTAATTTTTTTATGAAAATAAAATGATAACGTTTACATTCTGAATTTGTGAGCTAATTCAAAAAAAAATTTTTTTATGTATAAATTATATAATAAATTATTGGATTTTATTATATATTTCAATATGTTATTTATTTTATGGTAACGTTTACATTTTTAATTTTTTTTGAGATCTTTATTTATTTATATTTTATATAGAAAAAAAAGAGTAAATATTTTTATAACTATATTTTATATATCGATCTTTTAACTTCTTTTATTTTATAGAAATATTATTTTTTAACTTTTATCTAAGTACACATATCTTATGTATATTTTTATTAACATGTTAATTTTGTTTAACTTTATTTTTATGGAGTATTTTTTCAAATTTTTGATTATTATCCTCATTCTAAAACTTGAATTTAAAGCTAATATCTAATTTTAAAAATTAAAAAAAAATATTATATATTATTTAGTTATTAATAAAATTAACACTTTTATTTTTAAAAATAAAAGTGCTAATTTTATCTAAATATAATCTAATAGAGATTTTTCTTTACATAAAATAAAAGCCATCTTAAATTTTTAAGATGACCTTATTTATTAATCTTTACTTAGTCTTTCAAGTATCTTTTTATGTATACCATTAAAACTACCATTACTCATAACAAGTATAGAACTGTTATCCTTTGCTTCTTTGCAAATTTCTTCAATTAAACTATCAAAGTTATGCTCTATCTTTAAAAGACATTTATCTTTATTTAAGTTATCAATATCAAAAGTGATATTGTCAGGTGCATAGATAAAGGCAATATCAGCATCTTTAAATGAGTAAGGGAGATCTTTTGCATGAGCACCCATCTTCATAGAATTAGAGCGAGGCTCAAATACTGCAATAAGCTTTTTATCTTTAATCTTATCACGAAGACCTTTTATAGTAAGAGCAATAGCTGTAGGGTGATGGGCAAAGTCATCATAAACTTCAGTATTTTTAACACTACCTATAAGCTCCATACGTCTTTTTGGAAGTAAAAAAGACTCTAAAGCTTTAGCACAATCTTTAAGTGGTATATTAAGTTTAGATGCAGCTGCTATTGCACAAAGAGCATTTTTAACATTGTAAATACCTGTGCAATTATAATTTACATCACATATATGTGTATCTTTGTGGTAAAGAGCAAAAGATGAACAATCATCCTTTAAAATCTTAAAGTGTAGTGAATCTTCATTACCTACAATAGTTAAATTAGACCAAAGCCCCATATCTAAAACTTCTTTTATATATGGTTCATCATTATTAATAATAATATCGCCATTACATGGAATAGTTCTTACAAGATGATGAAATTGCTTTTTAATATCTTCAATTGAATTAAAAATATCAGCATGATCAAATTCTAAATTATTTAAAATAGCAATATCAGGATGATAGTGAACAAATTTTGATCTCTTATCAAAGAAAGCACAATCATATTCATCAGCTTCTATTACAAAGAATTTAGAGTCAGTATTTCTTGCACTAATATTAAAATTACGAGTTACACCACCTATTAAAAAGCCTGGATTTAAACCATTTTTTTCAAGTATCCAAGTGAGCATTGATGATGTTGTAGTTTTTCCATGAGTACCAGCTACAGCAAGAGTAATTTTATTTTTTAAATAATGATCATAAAGCCATTGAGGACCTGATGTATATGGTAATTTATTTTTTAAGATATGCTCAATAATAGGCATACCTCTTTTCATAACATTACCAATAACAAATAGATCTGGTTTTAAATCTGCAATCTCTTCACCATAGCCATGAAAGATCTCAATATTAGCTTCAATAAGTTCATCACTCATTGGTGGATAGATATTAGTATCAGAACCTGTTACTTTAAATCCTGCATTTTTAGCAATCATGGCTATGCCGCCCATGAATGTGCCACAAATACCAAGAATATGAATGTGCATATGAACGTCCTTATTTTTTATCGTTTAAATCACATTTTAAATATTGTTCAAAAGCTTTTGAATAAGTTGCTTTAAGATCACCTTTATCATCTATTTCAATAGCATAAACAGCTGTATTGGTGCGATTACCAAATTCAATAGCTTTTTTAGCACCTAAAACTAAAAGACCTGTATCTAAAGCATCTGTTGTAGCTGCTGTATTATCAATAACAGTTACTGATACTGTTTTATGTTTAACAGGATAACCTGTAGTTGGATCTATTATATGTGAGTAAAATTCATTAGTATTTTTATCTAAGAAGAAATTACGATAAGATCCTGCTGTACTCATAGCCATATTATGAGGGCATACTTTTTGATAAACACCATTACCTCTTGGATCTTCAATACCAATAGCCCAATCTTTATGTTTTGCATTTTTACCTTTTGAGCGTATAGCACCTGCTACTGCTATTAAATAATTATTAAAACCAAGACTATCTAAACGCTCTGCAAGGAGATCAGCACCAAGACCTTCGCCTATAGTTGATAAATCCAATTGTACGCCTTTAGTTTTTTTTATAAGGTAAGCTTTAGTGCTATCATTTTCATAATAAAGACCAAATTTGTCATAGCCAACATAGGATAAAGCTTCATCTATTTGTTCTTTACTTGGAGCTTTTTCAAGGCGTTTAGTAGGACCAAAACCCCAAAGATTAACAAGAGGAGCTACTGTTATATCCATAGCATCATTAATATCATGAGCAGATGCTCTTGCATTTTCTATAACTGTAGCTAAGTAATCTGAAATATAAAAAGGACTAGCATCACTATGTTTATTAAATTTTGATATTTCAGAGTTTTTATCAAATGATGAGATTGCGTCAATTACCTTATTAAAAGATTCATGAGCAATCTTATTTAAATTTTCATTTGAAATATTTTGTTTATCACTATTTATAACTGTTACATTATAAAAAGTACCCATAGTTTGACCTGAGTCTTTAGTAACAGATACCTTATCTCCATCATTACATGCTGTTATTGCTAAAGATAAAGGTATACAAAATGTAAGTAATTTTAATTTATTCATTTTTAATTAAATTGTCTTAGATGGAATTTCAACTTCTGCAAGACATTTTTTAGTAGGTTTTCTTTGTTGACCTGCAAAAGTACAAGAGCTTGTACAATGAGCACAAGATATACCAGAGTCTGATAGTAATTCATGAGCTTCAGATTCTGATACAAGACCTTTTCTTTTAAAGATATAGCCAATAGCTAAAAAGAAAATAAAAATTAAGAAAATTACAAATGAGGCAAGAAAAATCATAATATTTTTGTCTCCAATAAAATTAATTTAACCATATCTTTTATTTTACATTAAAGAGCTTATGTTAACTTAATTAATTATCTCAATTCAACATTACTTATCTTAATAATAGCAAACTGTTATAATATCACTTATTTGAATTTTTAAAGTTTTAGGTTCTAAAAATGCGTACTAGTAAATATCTTTTATCAACATTAAAAGAAAATCCAGCAGAAGCTGTTGTTGAAAGCCATAAATTAATGTTAAGAGCAGGTCTTATTCGTCAGGTTGCATCTGGTATTTATACATGGTTACCAACAGGTCTTCGTGTTCTACATAAGGTAGAAGCAATTATTCGAGATGAAATGGCAAAAAAGGATGCTCTTGAAGTAACTATGCCTGTAGTTCAACCATCAGATCTATGGGTTGAATCTGGTCGTTATGAAAAATATGGTCCTGAATTATGTCGTTTACGTGATAGAAAAGATTATGAGTTTGTGTTGGGACCTACTCATGAGGAAGTAATTACATCACTTGCAAGAAAAGAGATTAAATCAGTACGTCAACTTCCTATTAATTTATATCAAATTCAAACTAAGTTTAGAGATGAGATGAGACCTCGTTTTGGTGTAATGCGTGGTCGTGAATTCTTAATGCAAGATGCTTATTCTTTCCATGTTGATAGAGACTCATTAAAGCAAACTTATGATGATATGTATGAAGCTTATTCTAATGTATTTACAAGACTAGGTCTTGACTTTAGAGCAGTAGAGGCTGATACAGGTTCAATTGGTGGTAATCACTCACATGAGTTCCAAGTTTTAGCAGATGCAGGTGAAGATACTATTGCATTCTCTGATAGCTCAAATTATGCAGCTAATATTGAGATGACAGAGGCACTTGCTCCAACTGATGAGAGATTAGCTCCATCTTTAGAGATGAAAGAGATAGAAACCCCTAATGCTCATAGTATTGAAGAAGTATCTGCATTCTTAAAAGTAGATAGTAAAAAGATTTTAAAGAGCTTAATTGTTCGTACAGAAAAAGATGCAGATGGTAAGTATGATCTTGTTATGCTTTGTCTAAGAGGCGATCATGATTTAAATGAAATTAAAGCTTCAAAGATAGAGGGATTATCATCTCCTCTTGAGTTTGCAGATGATGAAGAAATTAAAGCATTTACTAATGCAGATGTAGGTTCATTAGGTCCTGTTAATTTCAAAGGTCGTATAATTATTGATAGAACAGCAAATGTAATGTCTGATTTTGTATGTGGTGCAAATAAGACAGGTTATCATTTAACAGGTGTAAACTTTGACAGAGATGTTAAGTCATATGAAGTATGTGATTTAAGAAATGTTGTTGAAGGTGATAGAAGCCCAGATGGTAAAGGTCATATCTTATTACGTAAAGGTATTGAGGTAGGTCAAGTATTTATGCTTGGCAAGAAATACTCAGAGGCTATGGGTGCATCTGTTATGGGTGAAGATGGCAAACCTATATTTATGGAAATGGGTTGTTATGGTATTGGTGTAACACGTGTAATTGCAGCTGCTATTGAACAACATCATGATGATAGAGGTATTTTATGGCCAGATAGTATGGCTCCATTTAAGGTTGCTATTGTTGCTATTAAGCTTAATAAATCACAAGAAGTAAAAGATGCAGCAGAGAAGCTTTATAAAGAGCTAAAAGATAAGGGTATTGAGGTTATCTTTGATGATAGAGATGAAAGACCTGGTGTTATGTTTGCTGATATGGAATTAATTGGTATTCCACACATAGTAACTATTGGTGATAAGTCTTTACAAAATGGTATTATTGAATATAAAGATAGACGTACCTTTGAGAAGAAAGAATTAAATAAAGATAATGTGTTAGAAGAATTACTTGCAATAATTAAGTAATATATTATTTTTAATATGAAAAAAAGGGCATTTTTAGATGCCCTTTTTATTTACCTATAAAACTATGTATTTTGTATATAAAAAAGGGTATTCCTTTTGAATACCCCCATTATTTTCTAATTTATTTTTAAGATAAATTAAACTTGTTGGAACATTGCAGAAATAGACTCTTCATTTGAAATACGTCTAATAGCTTCTGCTAGCATTGGAGCTAGAGTTAAATAACGAACTTTATCTAGCTTAGAAATTGCTTCTGTTGCTGGAATTGAGTCAGATACAACTAATTCATCAAGTTTTGAATTTGTTAGGTTCTCAAGAGCATTGCCTGATAAAACAGGGTGTGATGCATAAGCTAAAACGTGTAATGCACCTCTATCTTTTAGAGCATCTGCACACTTACATAATGTACCACCTGTATCAATAATATCATCAACAATGATACAGTCTCTATCTTTAACATCACCAATTAAATGCATAACTTCTGATACATTAGGACGAGGACGACGCTTATCAACAATAGCAATATCTGCATTGTTTAATAATTTAGCAATTGCTCTTGCACGTACCACACCACCCATATCAGGAGATACAACAACAGGATTAGTTAAGTTTTGAGTTAACATATCTTCAACGAAGATTTGAGAGCTAAAACAGTTATCTACAGGAACATCAAAGAAACCTTGAATTTGTTCAGCATGAAGATCAACAGTTAATACTCTATCTACGCCAACAGATGATAAGAAGTCTGCAACAACTTTTGCAGTAATAGGTACACGTGCAGAACGTAAACGTCTATCTTGACGTGCATAACCAAAGTAAGGAATTACAGCTGTGATACGACCTGCTGATGCTCTACGCATAGCATCGATCATAACGATAAGCTCCATTAAATTGTCATTTGTAGGGGCACATGTTGATTGAATAATGAAAATATCGCAACCACGAACGTTTTCATTGATTTGAACATGGATTTCACCATCGCTAAATCTATCAACTGTTGCGTTACCAAGATGTGTATATAGACGAGAGGCAATGCGTTTTGCAAGCTCTGGTGTTGCATTACCTGCAAATAACTTCATATCAGCCATATCAAAGAACCTATTTTTTTAGATGTTAAAAATTTTATATTGCACTAAGCTTATCAAGAACAGGTGATGTATTTGTATTTTTTGCAATAAATGAAAAATGAGCTAAAGGTAAAAGTTTTTCTTTTACTTTTTTAGCCATCTCAAAATTATCAAATTCCACAAATAAAGAGGACCCACTTCCTGACATCTCTGCAGGTCCATATTTTACCAATTCTCTTAAAATCTGTCCAATTTTACAGTGTAAATTTACAACTGTTTTTGTAAAATCATTATGATAAGGGAGAGTTATTAATTCATCAAAACTACGTATAGGAGAATCCCTTTTTAAATCTTTTGAGGCAAAAATCTCCTTGGTACTTGCATGTATGTCTGGACATATAACTAAATAATATTTTTCCTCTAACTTTTTAGGACTTAATATATCACCTATACCCTCTGCAAATGCTGATGTACCATTAACAAAAACAGGAACATCAGCACCTAGATCACGCGATCTTAAAAGCAAAGTATCTTTATCTATATTTAAGTTTAAGATTTTATTTAAAACTAAAAGTGTAGTTGCAGCATTAGATGAGCCTCCACCTAAACCACCACCTGTTTTAATTTTCTTTAAAACCTTTATATCAATACCAAAATCTTGTTTAGATAAGTCTTTTAGTAATGTTATAGCCTTAAAGATTAGATTATCATTAAGATCACAATCAAAATTTCCATCAATATTTACTTTATTGTCATTACGAGTTGAAAAAGTCATTTCATCTCCATAATCTAAAATAGTAAATAGAGTTTGTAGATTATGATAGCCATCATCTCTTTTTCCTGTTATGTATAAAAAGAGATTTAATTTACAAGGTGATATACAAGTAAAAATCATATTATATTTTTATATTGTTGTTTAAAATCTTTACTATAAGTCCTTTACCATCTGTTATTTCAAGTGAAGATGGAATCATAAAATTTTTAACTTTTCTATAGCTTTTATACTGTACTTTATAAGGACCTATAAATCCCTCTTTGATAAAGCCATTATTATCTTTTTGTATATTGCTTAAATTAGCAACAAAGATAGAGAAAAGATTATCTACAGGAATTTCTATTCCTAAAACATTATTTAAAAGCTCAGAGCCACTTTTACCTACATGCTTTGCATTAGGAGTTATAAGCTCTGCATGATTTTTAGATAGATTTAAAGTTGCAAGATTATTACCTAAAGGAGATAAAATCTTTACATTTTCAAAATCATAAAACTTTTCATAAGAAAAGTTAGCTCCTGTCTTATTTTGATGATTGATAAGAGCAAACTTTCCATTTATATCAAGTTTCTTTAAATCCTTTATCTCTTTAACACTTGCATTTGAATCTACTTGTTTTGCATAATCATCTGTAGTTGTACAAGCATTTAAAGTAAATAAAGCTGTTACTAAAGAGCTAACTAAAGCTAGTTTCTTTAATTTTTTAGTTTGCATTGAAATTCTCATCTTCTTTTTTTATCTTAGCAAAAACACTAATTAAAGCTTGATGCTTTACAAAACCTCTTAAGCTTAAATCAGTACCTTTTAAATCATAAAAATGTGAGTTTCCATCAATATGAGACATAACTAAATCAAATGTCTTTTGAGAATATACTAAAGCTATAGCCTCTTTAAAGTCATCTAAATTTAAATTAGCTGTAACTATAGTCTCTAGCACTTTAATTAAACATTGATAGAAAGACATTCTTTTGTAATTAAATACATTAGCATTAAATGCTATAGTCCATTTTGCATAATATAATGCTTCATCATAGTTTTTAGCAGCTAAAGCTAGAAGACATTTAAGTTCACCCATACGTAAAGTATTCCATGAACTATCTTCATCAGGAAGCAGACCTAAAAGTTGAGCTACTAATGTTTCATCATCAAAATTTTGTTCATTTAATTCATCAAAATATGATTGATATGTCTCAATACTTTCATTGCTATCTGGTAAAAATAATAAAGCTTCTTGGAACTCTATTGCTTGATTTATATTGTTATAAATAAGATCATCTAAAGGATATACTTCAGACATACCAGGTACAATAATTCTAAATACAGGTAGGTCTAAGAATTTATAAGATCTTATATAAACATCAAAACCTAATTTATCAATCATATAGCGAAGAGCTTTATATTGATCGTGAGTTGAGCCATTAAAATCCCAGGCAACAAATTTAAAGTCTGGGGATTTTTTAAACATATGTATTGGTAGATAACCTGTTGAGTCTACAAAGTGACTTACAAGATTTACAATATCAGATGATGCCTCTAAATCTAAAGTTGGTTCTTCAAAATTATCTAAATCAGAGAAAGTTCTACCTTGCATTAGCTCTGTTAAAGTTCTTTCTAAAGCCACCTCAAAAATAGGGTGAGCACCAAAGGATGCACATGTAGTTCCATTTCTTTGATTAAATAGAACAACACAAACAACAGGGAATTTACCACCAAGTGAGGCATCATAAGCTATTGCTTTTATAGAATTACCATTTAAACCCTCAAGTGTTTTTTCAAGTTTTGGATATTTACTTAAAATAACTTTAGGGATAGTAGGGAGGGCTAAACCTTTTTTTATTATCTCTTTTTTTACATAGCGTTCTATGATTTCACAAAGACCTTGTACAAGAGCTTCAGAGTCAGTATTACCTGCACTCATACCATTTGATGCATAAAGGTTATCTAATAAATTTACAGGGAAATAAACTATTTGACCATTTCTTGCATTAGTAAATGGTATAGAGCATACGCCTCTATCAAAGGATGCTGATTGTAAATCAATAAGATTTTCAAGTTTGATATCAAGATCTTGTGTATAGAACTTGCGTAAAGATGCATTTAATATAGTTTGAGGCAATTCCTCTAAACTATCATCAATTTCTGTCCATATTTCATCTTTATAATGCACAAAAGGTTCTTTTGCATTACTATCACCTAGATAGTAATCAGAAAAAGACATATGAGTTGCAAGTCTTTCAAAAAGTTCACCATAAGCAGATGCAAGTGCTTGATCGTGTGTAGCTCCCTTACCATTTGAAAATATATTAGGGCAACTTTCTTCTTCTATATGGCAAGACCATAGATCAGGAAGAGGATTTAACCAATTACTTTCTACTATGTTTAAATTAAGTTTTTTGGCAATATCTTTAAATTTGGCAATGCTCTCTTCAAGTGGAGCATCTTTACCTATTAAAGTAGTCATATTTTTTTCTTATACTCTCTATAGTATTTTTTAGCAACAAGAAGTAGATTGTATAATAACACATAATATATGTGCTAATATTTTATTAAGATATCTATTATTTGATACAAGGATTTTAATAAAAAACATATGAACAATTTTGATTTTGAAACAAATAAGAGTAAACAAATAGAATTTAATGTAGATGATGGTTCTTTCAAAGCAAAAGACACATATCCAAAAGATAGCTTTTTTTTAAATAAGGCACTTGATACTGCAGCTTCTGCTCGTGGTTATGGTATGGGTAGTCATAGAAAGCGTTTTTATAAATTACCAGATTCTGTACAACAAAAACTTGATCTTATAAATAAAGAAGTTGAAGAGCAAAGACGAGGAGTTGTTCATAAAGAAGATAATGAAGAGTCAATTTATTATGCTAAAGCTCGTGCTTTAGTTGATAAAAATAACTTAAATAAATCAAGTATAAAAGATAAGATTAAGCGTAATATACAAATTGCTTTTATTGTATTTTTTGGTTGTATAGGTTATTACCTTTATGGAGAAAATATAAGAGATTTACAAAGTAATGATGTTAATACTATTTATGAGTTAATGGAAAAAACTCCTATGCGTATTGATAATCAAACTGTATTACTAACAATAAAAGAAAAAGATGATGGATTTATTGTTGTAATGCAAAAAGATAGGGGTATTTATGATAATGTCTCTATTGAAAAGAGAGATAAGAGTTTAGATTTAATTGTCTCAAGAATAGATCTTCTTTGTAATAATGAAATTATTAATAAAACTGTAAATTCTGGTAAGAAGATAACAGTAGTAATTGATGATTTAGGTAAGACTTATAGACGTGAAAAGACTATAGAAAAATGTCCTATATTAGGGCAAAAATAGCATATTATAAATTAGGCTATATTTTCTAAAAAATTATATAGCCTAAATTATTTTTGATAATTTAATTAAAAATCAATAAATTATTTAATACCTATTTTAAGTATACTTTTTTAAATAAAAATACTCCAAAAAACATTTAGCTTATCTTTAAAAAAAACGCACTAAAATAAAACAAAAAAACTCAAAAAAGTGAGATTAATGACTTTGATTGTTATTTTCAGTATTATCAAAATATATTAAATGTTATTTAAAGTTATCAAAGAGGTTTTTTATGCAAAAGCTTGGCATGATTGGTTGGCGTGGCATGGTGGGTTCTGTGCTCATGGATAGAATGCAAAGTGAAGGTGATTTTTCTTTTGTAGATCCTTATTTTTTCTCAACCTCTCAAGTAGGTCAAAAAGGACCTATTTTAAATGGTAAAACAACAAATGATCTTTTAGATGCTTATGATATAGATGCTTTAAAAGAGATGGATATAATTATTACATGCCAAGGTGGTGATTATACAAATAGCGTTTATAAAAAACTTATGGAATCAGGATTTAAAGGCTATTGGATTGATGCTGCATCTGCTTTACGTATGGAGTCAAATGCTGTAATTATTTTAGATCCTGTAAATAAAGATGTTATAGATAATGCTTTAAATAGTGGTATTAAAACTTATGTTGGTGGTAACTGTACTGTAAGCTTAATGTTAATGGCTTTAGCAGGTTTATTTAAACAAGATTTAATTGAATGGGTATCATCATCAACCTATCAAGCAGCATCTGGTGCTGGTGCTAAAAATATGCGTGAGCTTTTAGTACAAATGGGTGCTTTATATAATTGTGTAGAAAGTGAGTTAAAAGACAGTCATTCAAATGTTTTAGATATAGAAAAGAAAGTACGTATGTGCATGAATGATGATACTTTCCCAACAGATAATTTTACAGCTCCACTTGCAGGTTCAGTTCTTCCTTGGATTGATAAAGAAATGGAAAATGGTCAATCTAAAGAAGAATGGAAGGGTATGTCTGAAACTAATAAGATTTTAGGTTTAGCACCTGCTACTATTCCTGTTGATGGTAATTGTGTAAGAATCTCATCACTTCGTTGTCATAGTCAATCTTTAACTATAAAATTAAAGAAAGATGTAGCAGTAAGTGATATTGAGAGCATTATAAAAGAGCAAAATGATTGGGTGCGTGTAATTGAAAATAAAAAGGATGTAACTTTAGATAAGTTAACTCCAGCTTATGTATCAGGCAAGCTTGAAGTACCTATTGGTCGTATTAGAAAGATGATGATGGGTCCTCAATATTTATCAGCCTTTACAGTAGGTGATCAATTATTATGGGGTGCTGCAGAACCTCTTCGCCGTATGTTACGTTTATTAGTAGCATAATTTTTATATAAAATTATCTTAATAAGGATGTTTATGTGAAGTAGACATCCTTTTTTCTTTTGTTTTATATCTTTTAGTCTAACATAAAGTTACAATAACGAAGTTTAGATATTATTTGCAACAAAAGGATAAAAGATATGAGAAAAATAC
>JARHZF010000199.1 GCA_029258325.1 Anaerobiospirillum sp.
TAATTAAGTAGATATCATTTAAGATATAGGTTTGCACATATAAAGACAAAATTAAGATAAGTAAAAACTTTAAAGATATGCTATACACAAGATTTAATCTCATAAAAGATGTATTTAAAAGAGCAAACTTTTTACCTAAATGTATAAAGAAGACTAAGGATAAAAAGAAGACAAAGATAAAGTCTATATAGAGCAATTTACAAATTACATATAGTCTAAAAAATAAAATTAAAAAGATATCACGCAAATCTATTGATACAAAGTATCTAAAGAGATCAGAATCTTTTAAATATAAAATAGCATCTTGATAAGTTAAACTTAAATCCTCACTATTAAATAAAGTTTCTTGTATCCTTATAAACTCTAGTGCTGTTTTAGTATTTTGATGCATTAAAGTTAAAATAAAAAGAACTATAAATAAAAAGATAAAAACTTTTATTGCAAATTTTACTACAAAGAACATATTAAACTCTCACAAAAGGTATTATACCTTTAATAAATCTACCATCAGCAAGATAGGCTATAAAATGAAAATTACTCATACTTAAAAGAGCTTCACAAGGGAAAATACTATCTTTTTCAAGATTTACTTTTTTTGATAAAGAAAAGCTCATTCCCTCTTTAGTTTTAGCTAAAGTTTGATTTGAGGTTATCTGTTTTAAGTAAGTCTTTTTAAAGCTTGCTTCAATAAGTTTTTGTGTAGCTTCATCACGCAATCTTAAAGCTATTAAAGTATTACAATTACCAACAACGCGTAAAGCCATACTTTCTTTATTTTTAGAGAGGTCTTTAATAGTCTGTGTTGCAAGTGTAATAGCCATATTTGCACCACGTGATTTATTTAAAAGCTGAATTAATGGATCAAATATAAGTTCTGATACTTCATCTACAAAAAGATTAATGCGAGGGCTTTTTATATCATTATCATAACGTTTACCTGCTATAGAGCAAAGTTCTGAGAGTATTAATTTACCAAAGCTTTCTGCTTTTAGAGAATTTTGTAAAAAGTTAAGACCTATATAAAAGACTTTATTGTTATTACATAAATAAGGTAGTGACACATTTTTAGGATTATCATCTAAAACATTTAAAAGCATATCATCACAAAGTATGTTTAATTTAGGGATAAAGGATGATGCAACTTTGGTGTAATAACCTTTATCATAATCAATAACAGTAAAAAGGCTTTCAATACTAGCATTAAGTTTTATATGATTTTTTAAGACCAAATATTCATAAAAACCTTTTAGTAATTCTTTTTTTATCTTAAGACCTTTTGTTTTTGAAAAGGCACTTTCTTTAAATTCAATATCCTGAACTTTAACATTTTCGCCATGTAATCTTTTAAAGTAGATAAAAGCGTCATTATCATGAAGTTTAAGCACAAGAGATCTAAAATAAAGATAAAGACTTTCTTGAAAGTAATCTAAATTTAGTATGTTATTTCTAATGCTTCTTAAGGTTATGCTTTCATTATTTAAACTTAAAGCAGAGGCACAAGCTAGTACTGCATTTTTTGAGTATTCTAAAAAGTTATCATTAGAGCCATTATCACACATAGCTGCTATTGCATTAGCTATATCAAGAGGGCTTTTATCTAAGTTAAATAAATTTAAGGATGTATTTTTATCATTTTGAGTTGATAGTTTTAGCTCATAAAAGTCATCATTACGATTTATAAGATTACATGCACTTATGCAGGCATTATAGAGATCTTTATCATTTTTTGGATCTAATATGATAACGCTTTCATTGCGAAGTATAGCTTGAGATATAAGGTTTATTAAAAGTTTAGTTTTACCTGTACCTGTAGTACCAAAGATTATGCTATGACCATTAGTATGAGATACATCAAAGTTAATTTTATTTTGATTAAAAAAGCTAAGTCTTTGTAATCTATCATCACCAATAGTATTGTTATCTCCTTTTACATCTACATTTTTAATTTCATTTTCATATCTTTGTCTATGTATATGATTAAATTCAAAGCCATAGCCTAAAAATATATTTTTATCTGACATTAAATTATAAAGGGAGTTTAGATTTAAAAAGTTTAAATCTAATTTTTTAAAGTATCGTATAAAGTATGAGGTATTGCTAAGGGCTATATAAAAAGATAGGGCTAGATAAAAATCTAGGATAAAAAAGTTAATTTTAAAGTTTTTAACAAAGACATAAATTAAGAAGATAAAGCTTAATGACAATATATAAAATAAAGCTTCAGAAGATGCGTTTTTGCTATCTTTTCCATGTTTAAAAAAGAAAAAAAGAGCAAAGTTTATAAGCTCTTTTATAAAGGATTTTAAGATTAAGTTTATATTCATGAAGATGTTTTCTCCTTTTTATTTTTTAAAGTATTTTTATCTTGTTCTTTTGTATAAAGTGAAGATAAATCATAAGTTTTTTCAAGATCTGAATATAAGTTTTCTTCAAAGAAATCTTTTTTAGTATTAACATTATCAAAAAGTGAATTTATATTGTTATTAGATAAAATGTTTTGAATTTTCTCAAAATCATCTTCTTTATAGGTTTTAACATCATTTTTATCATCTAAAAGAGATTGAACACAATTTAGATCTAAATTAGTAGCATCTTTTTTATCATAAGATAAGCTATCTAAGGTAGTATCTACATCAAGTTCATTATCAAAAGAGCTATCTTTTAAGATAGTTTCATGATCTTTAATAATAAGACTTTCTTTTTTAGATTGTTCTTTAATTTGTTTATTAATAAGAGCTTTATTTTCACGTTTAATTTTAGCTTTTTCTTTTTTTCTCTTATCTAAAAGTTCATCTTTAGCATTAGTTTCTTCTTTGTAAAAATAAGATAAAAGAGGGAGCTTATCTTTATCTAAAGAAAAGTCTTGATTAAAATAAGAGTTTGACACTAAAACTAAGTTTAAGCTTTCTTTATCTTTTTTAATGCTATCTAAATAATTATATATATCCTTTATGCAAAGGGGATTTTTACCAAGAGGTACTATATTTAAGTTTTCACTTTCTATACCTATATTTATATAGATAGCTTTAACTAAAAGAGATTGTTCTTTATCAAGTTCAACTCTAAACCAAGAATTAATTGAGAAAGGACCTGCTTGTTTTACTAAATTAGATTTGCATAATTCTAATTTTGAATTTTTAAGTAAAGTATTAGGATCATCTAAGTTACTACCTGATTGTAGTTCATGTAAGCTTATAATAATTCTATGATAAAAGTTTGAGTTATATTTAATTAAAAGACCAATATTTGAGATAAAAAAGTCAGAGTCTTTGTCATTGCATGACTTATGACTTACTTCATATTGTAAAAGAGCTTTTAGATATAAGGGTAGAGATAAAGGTCTTGCTACTATGGTTTTTGTATTTAAAACACTAAAACAATCAGCTTTTTTTACAATATTTTCTATTTCTTTAAATTTATCTTTAGATATGTGCATAAGGACATTAGTAAATAAATCCTTATGTAGCATAAAAAAGAGGTTATAGTTTTTATCTAATATATTATCATCTTCGTGTAATGAGGCACGATGTTCATTAAATTCTAAAAATAAAAAAGGTTTTTCTAAAAGACCTTTTAGGTTTTGAACATTATGATCGCGTAAATAGATATAGTCATTATTATGACAATCATAGATTTTAAAATCAGTAAGCAATTTGCCTAAGTCATGGCACAAAGAAAGCACAATAGAGAGCAAAATTAATTCTTCTTTATGTTTAGCATCTTCTTTATAAAATTCTTTATGAATAAAAAGGATAGCTTCAATAGCAACAAAGAGGCTATGTCTAAAAAGGCCATAAATACCACAATTATGATGACGTTCAGAGGCAGGTAGGGTTGATACAATTTCACTAAAGCTTTGAATAAGAGGCATGACATAGAGATCTATAGTGTCTTTACTTAAAAAGCTTAGTTTTTGGAGTTTTTTAATAAGATTTGCATTATCTTTAAGGCAATCATCTTTATTTTTAAATAAAAATACATATCTACCTAGTTCATCACGAAGACCGTAGGTATAAAAGAAAAGGTTTTTATCATAATCATAAGTTTTTAAATGATTAGCATGAGCTTTAGATTTTTTAGTTGCTTTTTTACATAAAAAGTAAACAAGCATTAAAGAGCTAAAGTAATATAAGGTGAATATAAAAAGAACTCCATAAATAAAGTTAGAGCTTAGGATAAATTTTTCTTGCATGCTAATCATTTAAAAAACATTTTTATTACTAAATATTAAAGGTAGCAATTTATCTATTGCTTTATTAAATTGTAGTTCTAATAAGAAAAGGCTTTTAAAAGCAAAGCTCTTTTATAAAGAGTCTTTTTTAATTTTAAAGTTAATACTTTGATTTAATAAATAAAAATATGTTGTAAAAATCACTACATGTCTAGTTGAAAAGAGTATATGCTCTAAATTTAGAAGTTATGAGAATAAACTTGTAGAAGATAGAGTTATGTACAATTACAAAATGTTAAGTAATGTGATATTTACCATCTTTATAAAAGAAATAGAAGTGTTATTGTAGGGTAAAAGCAAAAATAGCATGAGCAAATTCTAAATATAAGGAGAATGATTTTTACAAGAACTAAAAAAATCATCTTATAAAAAACGTCTAAAATTAAACTTATGCCCACAATATAAAGCTTAAAGAAATAAAAAAGGGAATAGTTTTAAGCTATCCCCTTTTAGAATATTCTATGTTAACCTAAGTTTTAACCGATTAAAGATAGAGCCATTTGAGGTCTCATATTTGACTGCATTAGCATTGAAGCTGCAGCTTGTTGAATAATATTTTGTTGTGTTAGGTTTGCACTTTCATCAGCAAAATCAGCATCACGAATACGAGAACGTGCATCAGCTGTATTCATAGATACATTTGATTGATTACGTATAGTTGATTCAAAACGGTTTTGCATAGCACCTAAGTTGCCACGTTGCTTGTCAACTATTGCAATAATAGCATCTATAGCATTAATTGAAGCTTGTGCTGATGATGCTGTTGATAAAGCAAATGCTACACCTTTACCATCACCACCTGCACCTATAGCACCACCTACAGTTTGTTTGATTGCTGATTTAGTAGTTTTTGCAGCATCAATCATCATTGATAATGAATAACCTTTTGATGCAATCTTAAGATCAATAGTATCACCACTATTTGCACCTACTTGGAATGTTAAAGTACCTTTAGTATAGAAAGTTTCACCTTTCTTAGCTGATGCTAAAATCTTTTGACCACCAAAGGTTGTTCTACATGCAATACGTGTAATTTCAAGTGCAAGTTGATCAGATTCTGCTGTGATTGCTTGACGGTCAGCTTTTGTATTTGTACCGTTAGCTGATTGTACAGCTAAAGTACGTATACGTTGAAGCATGCCAGTCATCTCATCCATAGCTCCTTCCATTGTTTGCATTAGAGCTATGGAATCGGACGCATTACGATTTCCTTGATTTAAACCATTGATTTGAGTGGTTAATCTATCAGAGATTTGTAAACCTGCAGCATCATCTTTTGCACTATTAATACGTAAGCCAGATGATAGTCTTTGATAGGTTGTATTTAAACTATTGGTAGCATTTGATAGCTTATTGCGACCATTTAATGAACTTACGTTAGTATTTACGTAAAGTGCCATAGAGTATGCCTCTTTTTTTCTAAAATCTATTTTAACTTTTGCTTTTATATCGTAATGATAAATATTATCTTTAGTAAAAATTAAAAAATATATACTATTATTTAATTTTTTAGATAATTATTTTAGTTTTACTATACATATAAATAATTCTGTATAAGATCTAAAAAAACTTTTTATATATGTTATATTTCTAAATATATAAAGAGTGTAAAGATAGAAGGTAGATATGATTTAACTAAATTACTTTATGTAAGATTTCGTTGTTTTTATATACAAAATAACTATGTTGTTTTAATTAATAACTAATAATCACAATAACTACATAAGTTAAATTCTTGCAAAATTAAAGTCACAACAATCTATTGAAAAGGTAAATTGATATAAGTAAAACTTATTAAGTTGTCTTTTTCATCTTAAAATAAGTATTTTCATTATTTAAGTTCAAATTTTTCATTTAAATTATAAGAAAATTTGAGTTATATAAATTTTTTTATATTATTTAAATATATAATTACATAGGTATTTTTTTATAGTCTTTAATTTTTTGTAAATGAAGCAATTTTTAAGTGCCTTAGTTTTTATCTTATTATCAACAAAGGCAAATGCTATATGGGAATCTGGCTCACTTGAGTATGAAGATGGTGGAGCTGAAATATCTTCTTTTGTAAATATAGGAGATAAACTTCAGCTACAAGTAGTTCTTTGTGCTAAAAATCAAGCATCAGATTACAGATTTTCTTTACTTTTAGATAAGACTATTCAAAATACAAGCATTATAGAGGTTAATGTTGATTATGGTAGAGCTAAAACAGTAGCTTATGCAGAGATTATTGGAAACTCTCTTGAGTTTCATATAGATCAAAAAGTTTTTATTGCACTTCCTGATATTCCATCTTTAGTTTTACATTTTAAAAAAGATGATGCAGAACTTTTAGGTATACCTGAAGTTATAGATATAGATATGAAGGGTGCTGACTATAATATTAAATATATAGCAACAGATTGCACTCAACTTTGTACTAAAAAAAATGATTTTCAGTGTGATGCTCAAATTTTAAGTTCTATCTTATGGCCACGTGATGATCTTAAAAACAATGATTACAATATAGATGAACTTTGTATAAAAAAAGGTCATTATGGCTTTGATTTTGATTTAAATGATAAGTGTAAACTTGCCTTAGATAAAACTTATGATAAGAAAAATGATAATTCATTAAGTTTCTTAAAAGCATTATTTTTTGATGAAAATAGTTCTTTTAATGATTATGTAAATAAATGGAATAGTGCTGTTGATTACTTAGATTCAAATCACACAATTCCTTATCTATATGCAAAGGATAATAGGGAGTGGTATTTAAGCTTATACTCTCTTTATGGTTCTAAACAAATAAGAGAAATTCCTCAATCCTATTTTGATATTTTAAAGATAAATGAAGATCCTACTACTTTAGTTTATGATATTGATAATAGATATGAAATGGAGACCATGAAGTATCAATCAGTATTAATGCGTCGTTTTAATACTTCACTAAAGGGCATACAATTAGTAGAGGATGCTTTAAATTCTTGGAATAATTTTTATAGAAATCTATCTCAAATAGTCCCACAAATAAAAGAAGCTCAAGCTTTACGTCCTATTATTTATAGACAAATGCTTTTACGTGTTTGGCGTCTAGCTGGCATGCCTGAGCCTTTAAATTTAAAGAAAGAGAATGAATTTATTCAAGGACGTTATGGCAGAATTACAAGTAATGAGCTATTAGAGAAAAAATGTGCCATCTTTGAGGGATCTTTTAGTGATGAGTTCTTCTATCCAACAGATGATTGTGTGCGTGGCATTAAAAATTCCATGCGTTATCTAGGTCTTGTTAATGATAATTTAGAATATACTTTATCTAAATTTTTAGACTATCAAAATACATTTAAAAAATCTATATTTGCAAGTGGTTACACTAAAGAGTCTCAATTATCTTTAAGAAAGTCATTATCTTTAACTTTATTAAGTATCTTTAAAGTTTATGGATTTGGTGAGTATTTTCTTGCTAAAGAATGTATTGCAAGTAAGGATACTGATATTTGTGCTCTTGAGGCTAGACGTACACAAAAAGCATATATTATTGAATTGCATAATAGATTAACATCAATTGCTATGGTATCTCCAAATGATGCTAGAAATTTAAAAGATTTAAATGACAAGTATGAAAAATACTATGATAGTTTAAAGGTATATTTAGATGATCTTGTTTTAAAAGGCAAATTAGAAAAATGGCAATCCTATTTTGTTCTTGCTATAAGTAACATTATGCAAACTGATACTATATTAAATGCAGAATATGATAAAGAAGAATTACCAGATGAATCCTTATATAGTGGAGATGATATGGAGTTTTTTGAGCAAAACTCCACAAATTAGAAAATTCTTATTCTAAGATAGATTTTAAAACAAGTGCAATTATAAGTAATGGCACAACAACTAATAATGCTCTATTAACTTGTCTTTGATTGCTAAGACTAATACAGAAAAATATACAAAGACAAACAGCAACAATACCTGCAGTTGTTGTTGATGGATATAATGTAAGAGCTAAAGTAGATATAATAGCTATTAATATAAAAGAGAATATATTATGTTTAGTTCTCTTTCTTTCTATATCTTTAGCTTTTTTAGTAGCAAGTTCTCTTGCCCTTAAGAGGTCTTTTTCTCTATCATGTATATTATTTGAGTAAGAATAAGAGTTTGAGCTATTTCTCCTTGTATTCTTTGGGCTGCTATTGTATCTGTTTTGTGGCCCCATTTTTAACTACACTCCCTTTAATTAAAACCTAATCTTTACATTATAACCAAAAAAAGGCTTTTTCTCAAAAGCCTTTAATTTTAATAAACAAAAATTAGAAAAAACATAATTATTTTATAATTTCTTCCTCGGCTTGTCTTAATAATTCGTTAAGACCAACCTTAGATAGTGTCTTTTCATCTACTTTTTTTACTATTATAGCTGCATATAAAGAATATTTTCCATCTTTAGATGGTAAATTGCCTGAAACTACTACAGAATGAGGTGGAACTTTACCATAAGTTATTTCACCTGTTTCTCTATCATAGATACGGGTAGATTTACCAATAAATACACCCATAGAGATAACAGAACCTTCACCTACAATTACACCTTCAACAACTTCTGATCTTGCACCTATAAAGCAATTATCTTCAATAATAGTAGGACCTGCTTGAATAGGTTCTAAAACGCCACCAATACCAACACCACCTGAGAGGTGTACATTTTTACCAATTTGAGCACAAGAACCAACAGTAGCCCATGTATCAACCATAGTACCAGAGCCAACACGAGCACCGATATTTACAAATGATGGCATTAAAACTACATTAGGTTCTAGGTAAGCACCACGACGTACTACAGAACCTGGGCATGCACGAAGTTGTTCTTTAATAAAACGTTCCTCATTATAATCGGCAAATTTTTGAGGTACTTTATCAAAATAAGCATTTCCAGGCATTTGAGTTACAAAATTATCTTGAATTTTAAAAGATAATAATACAGCTTTTTTTACCCATTGATTTACAACCCAGTTGCCATCTTGTTTTTCTGCAACTCTAAGTGAACCATCATCTAAGCCATTAATAACTTCATTAATTGCATCTCTAACATTATCATTAACATTAGTTGCATTAATTTGTGCTCTATTTTCAAAAGCATCTTCAATAGTAGTTATTAATCTATCAAACATAAAAATCTCCTTAGGCATATATCTTTTAATACTTTAAGATTTTATATAATTCTTCTTTTAAATGTTCCATTTCTTGTAAAGAAAGAGGTTCATTATTAAAAGATGTAATTGTAAAAAAGTCGTCAGCACGTTCACCTGTAGTTGTAATTCTTGCTGTATGTATACGACATGAACATTGTGTTAAAACAAAGCTTATCTTAGCTAATAGACCATGAGTGTCAAGAGCTGAAATTTCAAGATTAGTAAATTTATCATTCTTATTTGGAATGAAATTAACTACAGGTCTTATTCTAAATATTTGTTTTTCCTTATCTTTTATATTTTCAAAATTTAATTCTTCATCTAAAGCTTTTTGTAAAGATTGTCTTAAAGAGTGCAATCTTTCATCATCTAAAGAAGAATTTTGAATATTTTGAAACATTATGGTGCAAATTGTATTGTTATCTGTAGTTCTTACAATTTTAGCAGCTTGCACATTTAACTTTTTACGTGTCATTGCCATAACAATTTTGGCAAAAGAAAATCTTTGTGTTGAATCAAAAATTAAAACTTCAGTACCAATATCATGCTGAGAAAATAAGATTAAAGCTTTATCTTTTTTATTAAATCTCATTATATTTTTAGTATGCCAAGAGATTTCATCTGCTGTATAGTGAGCAAAATAAGAATCATCTATATGCGACCAAAATTCCTTTATTTTAAGTTCATGAATTTCTGCACATTGTAATAGGGCTAAATGTTTATTTTCTTTAACATGTAAAGATAAATCACTTGGATTTTCAGCACCATGACGTAGAGCTTGACGAGTTGCAAAATATAATTGTCTAAAAATAGAATCTTTCCAAGAACTCCAACCTGTATCATTAGTTGCAGAAATATCAGCAACAGATAAACAATAAAGAGAATTTAAATGCTCTTCATCTTCAACTTCTTTTGCAAATTGATAGATAACATTAGGATCTGAAATATCTCGTCTTGTTGCAACTTGTGACATTAAAAGATGGTTTAAAACAAGCCATGACACCATCTTAGTTTGATATTGTGTATAACCATGAATTTGACAGAAATAGGTAGCTTCTTTTGCTCCTTCTTGAGCATGATGCCCACCTGTACCTTTAGCAATATCATGTAAAAAAGCTGCTACTTTTAAAACTTCTTGATCATTTATTTGATGATAAACATTTTTAAAGAGTGAATGAATTTCAAGTTCACTTTCATTTAAATCATCAATATTTTTTAAAACTCTAATAGTATGTTCATCTACAGAGAAAGTATGGAACATATCAAATTGAGTTAGACCCTCAATTCTTTCCCATTGAGGTAAATATGCAGACAATATATGATGGTCATGCATAAGAGGTAGAGTTGTAGATAGGGTATTACTTAAAGAGAAAATTTTCTTAAAAGTTATTCTACACTCTGGTATTTCAAATAAATAATAACTAAGTTTGCGTCTTGCTTCTTGTAATTTTCTAAGGCAATTAACATGTAGACCTAAAATATCATCATGTTTTGAAATTTCTAAAAAGATTTCAATCATTTTTTGAGGATCTTCTATAAATAGATCGGGATCTATAATATCAATAAGAGGACCTCTTTTTACAAAATAGCTATTAATTAAAATAGGATTATCATCATCACCTAAATGACCTGTAATTCTAAGAGTTTCTAATTGTAAAGCCATAGAATTATATTCTCTTATACGGCGTACAACTCTATAGAAATTAAGCATTAGTTTTTCAACAGGTCTATTACCATCAGATCCATAACCTAAAAGTTCAGCCACACTTTTTTGGAAATCTAAAGTAAATCTATCATCATGTTTTTTAGTTATTAAGTGCAAAGCATAACGAATTAAAAAGAGAAAATTACGACAAGTAAGTAACTCTTCAAATTCATCTTTATGTAGTATATTTAGATTTAGCATGTCATCTAATGTTTTTGCTTTAAAGTGGAAATTTGCAATCCATTGCATAACATGTATATCACGAAGACCACCTGGATTATTTTTAATATCAGGTTCTAATGTGTAGGCTGTATCTTTATATCTATGATGTCTTTCTACTTGTTCTTGAATTTTACCTTTAAGATAACTTCTTATATCCCAAAGATTTAATCTATCAATTTCTTCATATAGTTTTTCATATACTTTATAAGAGCCACAGATAAAATGATTTTCAAGTAAACTTGTTTTAATTGTAATATCTTTATTAGAAGCGTCTATAGCTTCTTCTATAGTATGTACAGAAGTACCAAGATCTAATTTTAAATCCCAAAGATAAGAAATAAAGTTTTCAATATTATCTGTAGCATCTAAAAGAACATCTTTATCTTTAGCAAGAATAAGTAAATCTATATCTGATTTTGGAAAAAGTTCATGTCTACCATAACCACCAACAGCTATGATACAAATATCCTCAAAACTATCTAATTTAAAGTGTGAGTAAACTTTATTCAATAGCTCATCTGCAAAGCAAGAATGAGCTTTCATAAGATCAAGTACATTATAACCATCCTTAAAAGCTTTATCTAAATAAGCAAAAAACTCTGTTAAATAATCTCTTATCTCTTTTATTTCAAAAGAGGGCAGTGTTTTTTCAAATTTAAAATTATCTAAATTTTTATTATTAATTTTAGGTATGGTTATAATTTCATGCATAATTTAGTGCCTAATAATTCTATCTATGCTTTCATCAGGTCTTAAAGTTAAGATTTCTGCACCATCATCTGTTACTAAAATAGTATGCTCATATTGAGCAGATGGTAGTTTATCTGCAGTAGTTACAGTCCAGCCATCTTTTTTAGAAACTTTAGCTTTATAAGTACCTGCATTAATCATAGGTTCAATAGTAAAGGTCATACCAGGTTCTAAAATAACACTTACATTATTTTTATAGTGAAGAACTTGAGGATCTTCATGAAAGCCTCTACCAATACCATGACCACAATAATCTCTTACTATAGAGAAATCATATTTATCTGCTATTTTTTGAATAGTTGCACCAACTTCAGTTAAATTTACACCTGGTTTTACTATTTTTATAGCCTCATATAAGCTTTCTTGAGCACACTTACATAATTGTTGATTTCTAGGGCTTGTTTCACCTATGATAAACATCATAGAAGTATCACCATGAAAATCATCCTTAATAACAGTAACATCAATATTTACAATATCACCATTTCTAAGTTTTTTATTAGATGGAATACCATGGCAGATAACTTCATTTATGCTAATGCAAGTTGCTTTTGGATAATCATAATAGCCAAGACATGCAGATTTAGCTTTTTGCGTATTTTCCATATAATCTAGCATTAAATTATCAAGATATTCTGTAGTAACACCTGCTTTTACATGTTCTTTTATCATCATTAAAACATCAGCAGCAAGAGCACCTGCTATTCTCATCTTTTCTATTTCATCTTGTGTTTTTTTTATGATATTCATAATATGCCTCATAATTTAATTAAATATTATTTTAGCAAAATTAAAATAAATTAATATAAGATATATAGAAATGCACATATTTGTAGACTTTGCTGTCTTTTGGCAATTTTATATAAAGAAATCTAATTATATATGTAGTTTATGATTAACATTAAGGCTAATAAATAGTTAAATTTAGCTTTTACTTTATAAGATCTTATATAAAGAACTTTATAAAATCTCTTATAAAATGAAGTATTAGGCACTTTTTACATAAAAAAGTAGTTTATGGTATTTTTCTATTGTGACTTAAAATAAAACTATTTTTTTAGTCCTTATGATTTTTTGTTTTTTTCTTAAAACAAGCTAATTCTTTTTTATATAGACACAAAGTAAATCTTATATGAAAAGTGTAAAAATATAAAAGAAATATAGTGTTTTATTATACTTTTATATAAGAAAACAATATTTGTTTTTTATAAAGTTGATTTTTTAGGATAATTATAAGTATTAGTTTTTTCTTTAAATAAATTTATATTATCTATATAAAAAAGAATATACTAGATAAATGTAAAGCTTATTATCAATTTTACATTTAAGTGTTAAATATAAATATAAAATGATTTTTTTATATGAAGATTTTTATATACTAGGGTGTATAATAAATCTCTTATTAAAGATTATATAAATAATATCTAAATCATTTATTTTATTTATGTTTTATAATTAGTTAAGTTTTAGGAAAATTTATTTTTAATTAGTTAAACAAATTTTTAAATTTTTTTTTAGTTAAAAACGCTAATTGATCACAAAAAAAATTTTATGTTTTTAATGAAATTTTATATCATTAACTATCTTATTTTTGTCAATAAATACAAATAACTAAAATTAAGAAACTTAAAATACAATATTATTTGGAGATTATTTATGTTTATAAAATCACTTATTACTTCAATAGGTTTATCTTGCCTATTGTTATCATCTACAGCAAGTGCTTTTAATGAATTAAAAGGTGCAACTTTAAAGATTTATGTAAACCCATCCAATCCTCCATTTTCAACATTACAATCAGATTATAAAACAACAGTAGGTCTTGATATTGATATTATAAGAGAGTTACAAAAAAGACTTGGCTTTGAATTAGAAGAAGATCGTGTTTTTCCTTTACTTAGAGCTGCTCAATTAGTAAAGATGAAAAATGGTGAGTGTGATATGTTAGGTGGCAGTATGTCATTTACTAAACAACGTGCTCAATATATGCATTTTACTCCAATTTACTTCGATAGTGGCTTAGGTATCTTATATAGTACTAAGTATAATAATAAAATTAAATCTCTTGAGGATTTAAAAGGAAAGAGGGTTGCTGTTATTGAGGGTACATCAGGTGAGTCTTTTGTGAAGAACTTAGGTAGTGCAAAGGTTGTTATTCCTGTACAAAACTTTACAAGAGCAGCTTTAAGTGTTGCTTATAATAAAGTAGATGCTTTTGTTTATGACAAACCAATTTTACAAAACTTTGCCTCACAAATGCAAAGCTTAAATTTAAAGGTAACAGAAGATTTATTTGCAAGAGAAGCAGCTCAATATGCCTTTGCATTCCCAAAAGATAGTCCTTATTCAGAAATCTTTGATAAGGAAATTAAGAACATGATTTATGATGGCACTATGTCAGACATTATAGCTAAATATTTTCAATAATTAAAAAAAGAGAACTTTTATAGTATAAATAAATATATAACAATATAAATTATTTATAGATTTAGATATAGTATTTTAAATATAAAAATTATTATAGTATATATGAATATATATATAATATGGTTATTAAAATAATATATTAAATATTTTATTATATATAATTCTAATAATAGCACTAGTATATTAGTTATTAGTGCTATTTATTTTTATGTAAATTGAAAAGAAATTTTAATTTTAAATCAAATATTTACTTGAAAATAGATCAATATATCTTATGTAAAATAAATTGTGATATAAATCAATAAAATAAACATAAAAAAAAATTGTATGAGTAAACCATATGTAAACAAATGTTAATCATATTTTATATAAAACTAAAATTTAGCTAAATCTTATATCTTGCTTTTTACTTTAAATTCAAATAAAAATACATTTGTTCTTTCTTTTTTTTTCGTATATTTAGTTATCTATAAATTGCGGAGTTATCTTAATATGTTTTTAAGAACTTTATTCTTATCTCTTTTTTTTATTATTACATGTGCATCAAATGTAGCTAATGCCTATAATGAATTAAAAGGAGCTACTTTAAAAATATATGTTCATCCATCAAATCCTCCTTTTTCAACTGTAAGTAAAGACTATAGATCAGCTGTTGGCTTAGATATTGAGATTATTGAAGAACTACAAAAAAGACTTGGTTTTTCTTTAGAGGAAGATAGAATTTTTCCACTTTTAAGAGCAGATCAATTAGAAAAGATGAAAAAAGGTGAGTGTGACATGTTAGGTGGCAGTATGTCATTTACTAAACAACGTGCTCAATATATGCATTTCACACCAATTTATTTTGATAGTGGCTTAGGTATTTTATATAGTAAAAAATATAATGGTGAGAAGATAAAATCTCTTGCTGATTTAAAAGGAAAGAGAGTTGTTGTTATCAATGGTTCTTCAGCAGAGAACTTTATGAAAAGTCTTGCAACAAGTAAGATTATTGTAGCTCAAAACTTTACTAAGGCAGCTTTAAGTGTTGCTTATGGTCGCATTGATGCTTTTGTTTATGACAAGCCTATTTTAATTAACTTTGCAAAAGAAATGGATCATATGAATTTAGGTGTAACAGAAGATTTATTTTCAAGAAGTTCAGCACAATATGCTTTTGCACTGCCAAAGGATAGTCCATATTTTGAGTATATAGATAGAGAAATTCAAAATATGATTTATGATGGCACTATGTCAGATATTATAAGTAAATATTTTAATTAATTTTAAGAGTAAGAAATAGGAGGGTAAAACCTCCTATTTTTTTATAAAAAAGGAGTGTTTTACACTCCTTAACTAACCATCTAACAAAAGGATATATCTATTTATTAAAATTAAAGTTTATCGTGATAGTTTCTTAAAATTCTATTAATAGTACCATCATGAATCATTTCATTAATTTCATTATTAATGATTTTTGCATAAGGGCTATTTTTGGGAAGGGCTAGAGCAAATTTAGCACTTTCTTTTTCAAAAACATCAGTACCAACAGCAAGACCTAATGATGTAACAGAATTAGCATAATCAACTAAAGGTGATCTATCAAAGATAAAAGCATCAGCTTTACCATATGCAACAGCAAAGCAAGCACTTGCTAATTTATCTACATATTCAATTTTACTTGCATGTGCTTTTTTAGCTAATTCTGCTGTAGCACTACCTCTAAAAACAATAACTCTTTTACCTTTTAGATCTTCTAATGAATTTAAAGGTTTACTTGCATGTCTTTTTGAGTAAAGAATAGATGCACCTGACTCAAAGTATACAGGAGAGAAGTTTACAAACTTTTGTCTATCTTCAGTTACAGCAATAGAGCCTGCTACAATATCTACTTTATTATTTTTAACTCTATTCATTAAGTCAGCAAAAGTAAGAGGATATATTCTTTCTTCTGCTAGTTTAAATCCTAATCTATCTTGTAGGGCATGAATAATATCAACATCTATACCTGATGTAGTTTTTAAGTCAGAACTTAAGTTTGCAAAAGGCATTGCCTCTGGATTTACAGCTACTTTTAAAGTAACACCTTCTAACTCATTGTGTGCATGAGCTGTCATAGTACAGAATGTTAAAGCCAAACAAGAAAAAATGTAACCTAATTTCATATTAAAAAACCAATTAAAAAAAAGATAAAAAAATTCCAAATATTTATCTTGAATTTGGAGTAGTAACTAAATCAATATTTGAGGTGTATTATAAAAATAAAATAATCTAATGCAATTACATACAAATGATAAAAAATATTTAATTTTAATTAATTTAAAAAAATATATAAAATTCAATAGATTAACTTTAAAAATGATATTTATTTTAAAATCAATTACTTAATTTATTTTTGTGTTTATTCAATATATTCTTCAGTATATAGCTTTTTGTTTTATAAAAAGAAAAAAAGTAACACATTACAAATGTAATATCTTAAAAAGAAATTTTGTTCAAAAATATTTTTATCTATATATAATTATATTTAATATATTTGTATATTATTAAATATGTAAGTTAAAAATATTAAATATAATGCTTTTATTATAAAAAATATTTTTTTTATAATGTTATATTACAAGTAAATACAAAAATGTTAAATATAATATAAAGGAAATATATTAAAATATATGTGTATTTATATATATAAACTTATTGATTTTTAATGATTTTTATATTTAAATAAGAATATAAACCTATATAAGACTATATTGTTATTTTTTAATAAAATAAAACAAAACTTATATTTTAATTAGAGATATTTAAGCTTTTAGCTTAGATTAAATTATTAAGTAGTTGAAATATAGTTTATTTTTATAAATGTTTGTCTAAAAATCATTGCATTATTAAAAGAAAAAATATTTATATAAAAGCATATTAAATATATTTACTAAAATAGTAATATTTTCTTAAATTATGGTAATATTTTCCTATTAATGGAAATTTATGTTATTTTTAATGATTAATATCTGTCTATGTGTTGATTGAAAGAACTTGATTAAAAGTGTATATATTAAATTTATTAGT
>JARHZF010000090.1 GCA_029258325.1 Anaerobiospirillum sp.
GTTGTAGATTTTATTATAAATTCTGTATCTGATGTTCTTAAAAATGAATTTAATTTATCTATTGCTGATAATAATGTGCATATATTAGATCCATTTACAGGAACAGGTACATTTATAACAAGATTACTTCAAAGTGGTCAAATCCCTATTGATAGACTTAGTTATAAATACAAAAATGAAATTCATGCAAATGAGATTATGCCACTTGCATACTATGTAGCTTGCGTTAATATTGAAAGTGCTTACTATGAGCTCTTACAAGAACATGGTGAGGAGGAAGAGTATGCAAGTAATAACATTATGGTTTTAACTGATACCTTTGAAGATAGTGATAGTAATATAAGCTTTGAGTCAAAGCTTAAAGATAATCACATAAGAATAAAAGAGAACAATAACACAGAAATAAAGGTATTAACCTTTAATCCACCATACTCTGTTGGTCAAAAATCTGCTAATGATAATAATCAAAATGAGAAGTATGAAAAGCTAGATCAGAGACTTGCTGATACTTATGTAACTAAATCATCATCCTTAAATAAAAATAGTTTATATGACTCATATATTAAAGCTTATAGATGGGCATCAGATCGTATTGGTGATCATGGTGTTATTGGTGTTGTAACTAATGCTGGCTGGCTTGAGTCAACTAGTGCAGATGGTATGCGTAAATGTATGGTAGATGAGTTCTCTAAAATTTACATATATCACTTAAAGGGTAATCAAAGAACATCTGGAGAACAATCCAAAAAAGAAGGAGGTAAGATATTTGGTTCTGGTTCTCGTGCCCCTATTGCTATCTCTATTTTAGTAAAAAATAGAGATTATAAAGATGATTGTAAAATTTACTTTAAAGCTGTAGATGATTATTTAACACGTGAGCAAAAATTAGAAGAAATTGCTACAAATAAATCTATAGCAAATTTAGAGTGGACTGAGATTATTCCAGATGAATTTAATGATTGGTTGAATCAAAGGGATACATCCTATGATAAATTTATTAAGATTTTTAATAAAGATAAAAATAATGATATAGCATGCTTTAGTGATTATGTTATAGGTATAACAACAGGTAAAGATATTTATGTATATAATTCATCAAAAAATGAATTAAATAACAATATAGAAAATACTATTAATGCTTATAATAAAGCACTTAATTTATTTAACATTTCTAATAATTTAGATAAGGCTTGTAATGAGGTTGTTAATAATATCTCTTGGTCATCAAACTTAAAATTAAAATTAAAATCTAAATATAAATTAAATGAAGTTAACTCTATATTTATTAGAAAATCCATGTATAGGCCTTTTTATTATCAATATCTATATCATGATAAAGATTTAATTGAAAGACCTAGATCTTGGGATAATAAACTACCTAATGATAATTTAGAGAATATAGTTATTTGTATAACTGGTAGTGGTGCTAGTGAGTTTTCATGTTTTATCAGTTTAAATATATCTGATCTACAATTGCTATTTAATAACCAATGTTTTGCTAGATTTAAATATGAGCTTGATGATAATAATAACTATAAAAAAATAGATTTAATTTCTGATGATGCATTAGAACACTTTAGTAGTGTATATAGAGATAATATTACTAAAGATGATATATTCTATTACATCTATGGAATACTACACTCCAAAGATTATAGAGATAAGTATGGTAATAATTTAACTAAGGAACTACCTCGTATCCCACGTGTAAAAACATATGAGCAGTTTAAAGCTTTTAGTGATGCAGGTAGAGAACTTGCTAACTTACACATAAATTTTGAGACTGTTCCTATGTATGATAAGTGTGTTATTGAGGGGCTTGAGGATAATCCATCTTATCTAGTTTCACAAATGAAATGGGGTAAGCTTCCAAATAAGACTGGTAATGCTGCTAAAGATAAAACAAGACTTATCTATAACTCTTATATAACTATATCTAATATACCACTTGAATCTCAAGAGTATATAGTTAATAGGAAATCAGCTTTAGACTGGTTTGTAGAAAGAGCTTGTGTAAGTGTAGATAAGAAAACCAAGATCTTAAATGACTTTAATATGTATGCTAAAGATATGAACAATGAAAGATATATCTTTGAGACATTCTTACGTTTAATCACTGTAAGTGTTGAGACTGTAAGAATAGTTAAAGCTCTACCTAAACTTGAAATTCATGAACTTGATTTATAGTTTATAGGTATTTTTTTTGGGGTTGATGGAAATCAGCCCCTTTAAGGGCGGGCTTTGCTTTATTTTTAAACATATGCACCTAATTAGGTAGCTAACATTTACTTTACTGTTGTACAAAATATATAGATACTAATATCTTTCTATACTTAATAGACTAAAATACACACTTTTCTTTATTATAAAAAATCATCTTTGAAAAAATTTTTAAATAAGTGTTTAATAAAACTGTATTATTTTTTAAAATTAAAAGAAAAAATTAAACATACATTTAAGGTACTTTAGAGTGTTTGGAAAAAATAAAGGAATAAATCCTGTTCTTTACTCTGCTTTTTTAGCACTTTTAATGCTCTCTTTATTTAGAGTTGCAATTTTAATCTATTGTAATGAGGAAGCTGCTAATAACAATATATTATATGTTCTAACACAAGGTGTTAGAGTTGATCTAGCAACTATTGCCCCTCTTTACGGTATCATAGGTATTTTACTTCTAATCTTTAATATAGTAATCATAAGAAGAAAAAGACTACCTCGTTTTTTTATAAAAACCATAAAGATTTTATTAGGTTTATCTTTTGCGTTTTTAGTTTTAAATGAAGTTGCTACTTTCTCCTTTATTGATGAGTATGGTGTCAGACCAAACTATATCTATGTTGAATACTTAGAATATCCAAAAGAAGTATTTTCTACTATTTTAAAAGGTCATACTTTATCCTTTATTGCAAGTATTATTCTGACAGCTCTTGCTTATTACATAGCTTATAGATTTGCTTCATTCTTATTTAGAGGTTATAGAAAGTATGATAGTCTTTTTACTTCTTTAAGTGTATTTACTATAATAATTATAGTATCTCCTCTTTTAGTACGCTCAACTTTAGGCCATAGACCTTTTAATCCATCTATGATTGCCTACTCAGAGTCTATTCTTGCAAACTCAATTCCTTTAAATTCAACTTATAGTGCTGTTTTTGCTTTAACACACAAAGATGAAAAGATAACAAAAAGCGTTATTTACGATCTTGCATCATATGATGAGATTAAAAATGCTTTAGATATATTCTCTCCATCTCGTATTGTTGATAGTAGTGATCCAAAATGTATGTTTAACGCATATATAAATCCAATAAATAAAACTAAAAAGAAAAACGTTATTATAGTTTTAGAGGAAAGTTTTGGAGCTAACTTTGTTGAGGCATTAGGAGGTCTACCTCTTGCACCTAATTTTGAAAGAATAGCAAAAGATGCTTGGTTTTTTAAAAATATGTATGCAACAGGACATAGATCTATTCGTGGTATTGAGGCTGTAACAGCAGGCTTCCCACCTAGCCCTATGCTCTCTATTGTAAAATCACAAAAAACAGCAAAAAATGTAGCTACACTACTTAATATTTATAAATCATTTGGTTATAAAACCTCATTTATTTATGGTGGTGAATCTCATTTTGATAATATGCGTAATTACTTCCTAGGTAATGGTGCAGAACTTATTATTGATGAAAGAGACTATAAAAATCCAAGCTTTGTAGGCTCTTGGGGTGTAAGTGATGAGGATTTATTTAATAGAGCTCATGAAGAATTTGAAAAAGAATATAAGGCTAATAATAATTTCTTCTCTGTAGTTTTTACCTCATCATTCCACGATCCTTTTGATATACCAAAGGGTATTGTTGAACTACCAAAGGATAAAAACTTAGATAAAAATCAAGAAGCTCGCTTTAAAGCTGTGATGTATGCAGATTATGCTTTAGGTAAGTTTATTGATAAAGTACGTACAAGTGATTATTACAAAGATACAATTATTCTTGTAATTGCAGATCATGAAAGTCAAGTGCGTGCTAACAATAGTCCTTTCCCTTTATATGAGTTTAGAATACCTGCTATGATTATAGGTAAGAATGTAGAGTCACGTGAGGATATGCGTTTAGCATCTCAAATTGATATGACACCTACTCTTTTATCTCTATCTGGTATAAAAGGATCATTTCCTTTTGTAGGTGAAGATTTAAATTATGATATTGATAAACAATATGTAGCAATGCAATATAATGAAATCTTTGCTCTACGTGATAAAGAAAATGCTGTAATTTTAGCTCCACAAAAAGATGCTATCTTTGTAAAAACAATAGATGACAAAGAAAATCTTGAAATTACTAAACCTGATTTAGAACTTTTAAAATTAGGTGTAGGTATTGTTAATTTAGGCCCTTATTTATATCAAAATAGTCAAGTTGATATAAATTGTATAAAAAAGCTTAAATAGTTATTATTACCTTGTATATTGCCCTTAGTATTAAGGGCAATTTTTATTTTAGATGGTAACTAAAGGTACTATATACCTTATAATCCTGTCTTTATTTATAACTCCAAAATACCTACCATCAAAAGATTCCTCTTTATCATTCATAAGTAAAAGCTCATTATTTTTAAGTTTTCCATCAAATAAAAAAG
>JARHZF010000116.1 GCA_029258325.1 Anaerobiospirillum sp.
AAAGAAGCGAGGATAGATGTTTACACATTATCTTTGCTCTTTTTATATTTATCCTATAATTATAAAATATATGGAATTAATTATAATAGTTAAATAAAAAGGAGATTTGCATGCAAAAAGTTATAACCTCTATAAATGATTTTAAAGCATATATAAATTTAGATGCTTTATTTGTGGATAAAAGTTTATTTATTGAAAATGTTTTAGATGACAAAAATAAAATAAAACTTTTTTTAAGACCACGCCGTTTTGGTAAGAGTTTAACTTTATCAATGCTTAAGTATTTCTTTGACATAGAAGGTGCTACTGAAAATAAAGAGCTATTTAAAGGTTTAAAGATAGAACAGTCTCCATACTTTAGTGAAATGGGTAAGTATCCTGTTATTTATCTAGATATGAAAGATTTAGGTAATACTTATGAAGAGTTAAAAAGAAAATTAAATGTAAAAGTTCGTGAGGGATTTAAAGCATATGAAAATATTATAAAAAGTAGTGATTTACTACAAGAGTCTGATAAAAATGACTGTCTGAACATTTATGATAATAAAGAATTTTATGCAGATGAAGCTATAAAATTATTATGTACTTGTTTAAATCAAATTTATGGTCAACAAGTTGTGGTTTTAATTGATGAGTATGATGCTCCTTTAGTTAAAGCTTATAAACATGGTTACTATAATGAAGCTGTAGAATTATTAAGTCAATTTTATGGTGTTCTTTTAAAGTCTAATGAGTATATTAGACTTGCTGTAATAGTTGGCATTGTAAGAATTTCAAATAGTATACTTAATAGTTTTAACTATAGAGAGTATTCTATTTTAAATTCTTCATGTTTTGATACTTACTTTGGTTTTACAGAAGATGAAGTAAAAGAAGTACTTAAAAAGTATAATTTAGAATCTAATTTAGATGAAGTTAGAGATTATTATGATGGTTATAAATTTGGTGATGTACATATTTATAATCCATGGGCTATCTCAAAATACTTATCTCTAAAAGAGATTGATTCTTATTGGATAAATACTGCTCATAATCACCTTATAAAAGAGCTTTTACTAAAAGCTGATGATAATACTGTAAGTCAATTAGATTTGCTTTTAAAAAGAAAATCTATAGAGATTAATCTTTCTCATTTAGAAACATTTATAGATGATGTAACTATAGCTGTTACTAAATCCCATTCTTATGATTTTAGTATAGATGATATTTGGTCGCAGTTATTTTATGCAGGTTATCTAACACTTGATGATAAACAAAGCAAATCCTCAAACAATAAACTTAAGAAAGTTAGAATACCAAATAAAGAAATATATGACGATTTTATAAATATTGTAACAGAACATATATTTAATGAAGTTTCAAATTTAAGTGACTTACTAAATGCTATGTTAGCTAATGATTTTGATAAGTTTAAAAATATATTTTTAAATATCTTAGATAAACATGTAAGTTATAAAGACATGCAAGAGAAAGAATCTTTTTATAAGATCTTTATGCTTGTAATAACACTTTTATTAAATGAAAGACGATATCTATCAAAATCAGAGGGTGAAAGTGGCAAAGGTCTTT
>JARHZF010000042.1 GCA_029258325.1 Anaerobiospirillum sp.
TATTTTTTGTGATCTTATCTAAATTTCTATTTTCTAATATTTGTAAAAGCTTTAAATTTTTTTTATTTTAAAAATATGAAAACAATTTTCAAAAGATACTAAAAAGAGGATTTTATATTATGAAAAAGCTAAGTGCTTTAACAATTGCAGTTGCACTTGCAAGCTCAACAGCTGCTATGGCTAATGTAAACTATTATTTTGATGATCTTTCACAGTTTAGAGCTATAAGGGGACAAAATAATTTTCCTTATTCATCAATAACTAATGGTAATGGTTATAATGCTCCTATTTTAGTTTCTCAAAAATATAAAACAACAGTTTCTAATCAACATGGCTTTGGTGGTTATCGTATTCCTGGTATTGTAGCTCTTGGTAATGGTACATTAATAACTGTAGCAGATAAACGTTATGCAAATACAGGTGGAAATACTGATATTATTGGTAATGGTGGTGTACAAAATAAAGTTGAATTTGCAGTAAAAGTATCACATGATGGTGGTATGAATTGGTCTAATGAAATATTACTAAGTCCAAGTGATAAAGATCCTAAAAATCCTTGGACAGGTTCAATAACAGATCCTCAAATTGTAGTAAATAAAGATACAAAAGAAACAATTATTATTGGTTATAGAAATGATACTCATGTAAATGCTAGTAAAGGTAACTGGGATATGTTTACCTATACATCAAATGATGATGGTAAATCATGGAAAGAACACAAAATTACAGATCAAATTAAATTAGCTAAAGGTTTTCATCACGCACTACAAGGACCTGGCAACAGTATATATTATAAAGGTAAGTACTATGTAGCAATACAACAATGGACACAAGGTAAAGCAACAGCAGGCATGATTTCATCATCGGATGGTATACATTGGGAAACATCATCAATGCTTATTTCTGATGCTAATAATATTCAAAATGGCTTTGATACAATTTCAGGAAATCCAATAACATCAGAGTCAAATTTATTCCATCATAAAGGTTATATATATCTAGCTGCAAAATCAGAAACAAGTAACTCACCAAAACGCCGTTATGCTTTTAGAACTAAAGATGATGGTAAAACTTGGGAACAAGTTGATGAAGACTTTTTACCACATGATGTAATGTCAATCTGTCAAACATCTTCTTATGCTTTAAATGATGATGTATATTTTGTTGGTTACTCAACTAATATACAAGGTGCTTCAGGTTCACGTCATGCTACATGGATAACATCAAATACTGGTTATAAAATTCAATTATTTATTGATAAAGATCTTACAGGTGGTTTAAATGGTTATTCATCAATTGCATCTGATGATGATAATCTATATGTTTTCTTTGAAGGTGCAAATGATGGTAATGCTGCAGATAAGTATTCTAGTGCTATGCTTTTATCAAAATTTGATATAGCCCATAAAGACTATGCAAACTTAAATGCTCAATTAATTGATAGAGCACGTGATCAATTCTATCTTCAAAACTCTATGAGAACTGAAGAGTCTTATATTAAAGGTTCTTATGGTAGTGAAAGCAACTATGGTGTTGAAGCTGTTGCTAAGTTTGAGCGTGCTAACATTGGTTTATTCCATCAAGAATCAAAAGATAATAGTGATGATATAGCACGTACTATCTCTTATGATGAAAAGAGAACTTCTATTCTTGTAAGTACTAATGAGCTTTTATTCAATGATAAATCTTTAAATGATGCTTTTTATGTTGGTTATCAATTAGCTCAAGTTGACTATAAGAACAATGCTAAAGATAAAGTTAATTCTGCTCTTTTAGGTTATAACCTAAATTACTCTCATGAGTATTTTGACTACTCCCTATCTTTAAATGGTATGTTCTCAAAACATGATTTTGAGAGAAATAACTATGAAGGTATTGGTAAAAATGCAGAGTTTAATTCACTTACTGCTTCTATAAAAAATGAGTTCTCAAAAACATTTGATATAGAAGAGGCTATGAATACTAAGGTAAAACCTTATGGTGGTTTAGAGACTGTTTACTTTAAGCATGATGCTTTCTCTGAAGAAAATGGTAATAACTTCAACGATATTACAGTTAATGAAACTAAAGAATATTCAAATCAACTTTATCTAGGTGTTAATGCTTCAAATAGCTTTGACTTAGGTAATAATGTAAAACTATCTCTTTTAGCTGATATTAAAGTTAAAAAGGAACTTACATCACATGATAAATTCCAAGATAGCTACTATATGTTTGGTGAGAAATTCTACTTTGCAAACCCAATAAAAGATAAGTCTATAATCTTTGAGGGTAATGTTGGTGCAAGCCTTGAGTTTAATGAAAGACTTGGTTTATCTATTGGCTATGCTTTAGATACCTTAGATGAAAACTATGGCTATATCTCTGGCAAAATTAAGTTCTAAATAAATTTTTTTAACATATCCTAATTAGTTTTATAAAACGTCTAAAGCTCACTCTTTAGGCGTTTTTTTTAGCTTTTAATAATTTTCTTTCTTTATTTTTATACTATATTTTTACTATATAATTTAAAGTTATAATCTTGTTTTTTAAAGAAATTGCACCATTTAGTTTCATATGTTAAATTAAAAGGATAAGTTATCTAAAAGGGCTTTATTATGAACAAAACTAAAATCGCACTCTATATTTCTTTATTATTTACCTCAAACTTAGTTATAGCTAATGAATTAAGCTTAGGTAATATAGTTGTTCGTCACAATCAAATACCAGTTGCAGCATGTATACCTACAGAAAATTTTGAGGATAGTTCATCTATATCTTCTTTTACTAAACTTTATGAAAATGGTAAAGAAGTAAAACCTACTATCTTTTTAAATAATAATGAAATCTGCTTTTTTGATTTAAAGAACTCAACTAAATATAAGATAAGCTTTAAAAAAGGTCTTACTGATAATTTAAATAATACCTTAAGCGAAAATAAAGATTATAGTTTTGAGACAAAAGAAGCAAAACCTTATTTAAAAGGTGAAAGAAATATCATTTTACCCCTTAGCGATAATAAACCTTATATAAATTTAAGAAGCCTAAATATAGATGAAGTATCCCTATCTTTATATAAGATAAATACAAATAATTTAGATAATTTATATATAGACTCATTAAAATACTTAGATTCTTATGATGTAAACGCCCTAAAAAGTAATAATGCCTTTTTAGTTTATGAGGGAGCTATTAATACTAAAGGCACAAAAGATAAAGAAAATTCAAATAAGATCTATATTAAAGATCTATTAAAAGATAAATTTGAGTGTGGTATTTATATAGCTGTCTTTAAAGCTTTAGATAAAAAATTTGAAAATGATGATAATAAAATTGTCTTAAACGAAGGTCTTATTATATCTAACCTTGGCGTAAGTGCTTATATAGGTCAAGATAGTATAGCTGCAAGTGTAAGATCATTTTCAGATGCTAAAACTATTGAGAAAGTAGAGCTTAAACTTATAGCTAATAATAATGATGTATTAGAGACTGTTTATACAGATAAATTTGGTTTTGCTAAATTTAAAAACAAATATCAATCAAAAAATGAAGCTTTAAAACCAAGTTATATAATTGCACGCTCTAAAGATGATCTCTACACATTAAGTCTTAATAACTCTATTTTAAATTATGCAGATACAAATGGTCTTAAAAAAGAAAATGAATACTTCTTTATGTATAAAGATAGAGGTATTTATAGACCAAATGAAACTGTATATTTAAACACACTTGTGCGTGATAAAGATTTACAAGGCTCAAAGATACAAGATAGCCTTATCTATGACTTTTTACTTCCAAATAGTAATGTTAAATATAAAAGTATTGAGGTTAAAAGCGAGGGCTTTGCTTCCTATCCTCTTGAGTTTAAATTACCAAAAGTAGGTGGCTATGGTACATGGACTGTACAAGTCTCAAAAGATGGCATACATAAAAAGGCAAGTACAACCTTTAATGTAGCTGATTTTGTACCAGAGCAAATTAAGATTACTGAAAATGAGGATAATAAGGTATTTGCAGATAAGGAAAATACTTTAAGTTTAAAGAGTATTTTTAATTATGGTGAAAAAGCTGATAGTCTACCTTATGATGCAACTTTCTCTTTTTCTAGTGCAAAAATTAAAGATTTAAAATTTAAAGACTATAGCTTTGGTATTTATAATGATAAAAATAACTTTATAAAGAGCTTTTCAGGTAAAAGTGATAAAGATGGTCTTATAAAATTAAATGCTTTTATTCCAAAGATAAAAGAACCTACTAATTTAATTTTAAAAGCTCAAGTTATAGACACACAAAATCAAATTATTAATTTTGATAAAAAGTATTTTATAAATACAGATCAATACTTTTTAGGTATTAAAGATATATCTGATGATAATCATGCTATTTTTGATATAGTAAATGTCAATACAGATGGTGTACTTAATAATACAGACTATAACTATAAACTCTTTAAGATAAGACATATTTATCAAACTCAATATGTAAATAATTCTTGGTCTTATAATCACTTTGAAGATAAAGTTCTTATTGAGCAAAATAATAGTGTTTTTGATAAAGATAAAAGAGAAAATTTAAAATTTGCTCTTGATGATGGTGAGTATGAGCTTGTAGTTGAAAGTAAAGATGCAAAAAGCTCTATGCGTTTTTATAAAGGTTATAGCATATCAAAAAATGAACTCTCTTTAGAGAGATTTGATTTAATTTCTGATAAGGATAGCTATGATATTGATGAGACTATAAATCTCACCTTTACATCTCCATTTGATGGCTATGCAAGTGTAATGCAAGCTACTAATAATGTAGATTCAATCTTAGATATAAAAGTACATAGAGGTGAAAATAAAATAGCTCTAAAAGCTAAAGAAAATTTAGCTCCAGGATTTTATGTTGTTATTAATACCTTTAAAGCTATAGACAATACACAAAGCCCTACTGTACGCTCTTATGGTCTTAACTATATAAAGATAAATAGCGATAAATTAAAGCTTAATATTAAATCAAATTATGATGATTTAGATAAGATTAAAAATAATGAAAAACTATCTTTAGATTTTACTTTAGATAATGCTAAAAATGCAAAGGCAACATTATCTCTTACTGATGTAGGTATACTGTCTTTAACTAAGTTTAAGCATATAGATCCATTTACCTATCTTACAGGAAAATCAAATCTTGGGGTAAATACTATTGATAATTACTCTTATCTTATCAATCGTATATTAGAGTTAAAGCAAGGTTATGGTGATGAAAGCTCTGAACTATCAGGTCTTTCTATAAATCCATCAAAAAGTGTTGCTCTTTATAAAAAAGATATTGAATTTGTAGATGGTAAAGCTCATGTTGATATAGATGTACCAAGTTTCCAAGGTGCTTTATCCTTAATGCTTACAGCTTATAATGATAAACAAATAGGTTCTTATGAAAAAGAACTTATAGTTTATGATAATGCTGTATCAAGCTTAGCTCTACCTCGCTTTTTAACTAAGGGCGATAAAAGTAATGCTCGTATTTCTTTACATAATATAGAAAGTAATGCAGATACATTTAATATAACTTTAAAATGTAGCTCTAATTTAAAATGCGATAATGCAAAAGACTATGTAGTTAAAAAAGGTGAACGCTCTGATATATTTATCCCTATTGAAGCTTTAGATTATGGTGTTGCATCTATAGACTTTAGTGTAAAAGCTCTTGATTATAATTATAATGAAAGCTTTAATTTAGCTATACGTGAGCCTTACTCAAAACAATATGTTACAGATATTATTGAGATAAAACCTCATGATAAGGTCTATGCTAAGATTGTAGATAAGTTTAGCAAAGATACTAATGCTTATTACTCACTATCAGCTCTACCTTTTGTACAAAAAGAAAACTTAATTAAAAAGCTTATTGATAATAAGGATAACTATAGCGATCTAAATAACTATAGCTCTTATGTAAAATCACTTATGCTTTTAAAAGATAGTGATATTGAAAATAGAAGTGAAAATATTAATGATATCTTATCTTTGCTTGTAACTATGCAAAGAGAAAGTGGTAATTTTAATTCTAACTATACATCTTGGTTTGATAATCAATATGCAAGTGTAAGTGCTGTTGATGCTTTATTAAAAGCTCAAGAAAATAATTATTTATATAATAAAGATTCTTTAAATCTTGCTTTAAAGAATTTAAATACAATTGCAAATAATTATGAAGATGTAGCCTCAAAAGCATATGCTCTTTATATCCTATCTAAGGTACAATCATCTAAAAATTCAGATATTATCAATGTTTATGATAATGCTGTAAATAATGATGTAAGTGATATCTTATTTAATATCTATCTTGCTCGTGCTTTATACAATATAAATCAAAAAGATGAAGCTTATCAGGTTTTAGATAAAGCTTTTAATGATTTAATAATGTGTAAAAATCTCTATGATGATTTATATGCAAGAGAGGATATGACTTATTCTGAATTTTTACAACTTATAAATAGAATTAATACTTATCAAGGTAGCTATGTTTCAAACTTAGTACATGATAGCTTTAAACTTATATCTGCATTTAATTATTGTGATTATACAAAACATAATGCTGATTTATTTAAGCTAATTGCAAGTTTAGATGTAAACTTTGCCTTTATGTCAAATACTACTATTGAGTCTATGTTTGAGGCTATAGATAGCACTAAATCTGATTTTAAAGATATTTATGATAAAAAATTAGATTTAAATAATCCTTATATTGAAAATAATAGTGATAAAAACCTATATGCAACAGTGTCTTTATTTGGTCATACTAAACAACCTTTAAAGACAAGCGATAATGGCATTTTTATTAAAAAGGTATTTTTAGATAAGGATTTAAATGTAATAGCTCATAAAGATATTGATGTTAAAGTTAATGATGATATTTATGTGCTTATAAATGTACGTAATTCTAAATTTAATAATAATGAAGTTTATATAGAAGATTTACTTTTAGCAGGCTTTGAATATGAAAAACTAAATAAAAATAGTGATTTTTATAAAAAAGCTCATAAGAAGTTTAATCTTAACTCTTATATAAAAGAAAATCATTCAAATGATAAAGTACAATTTATAGCAGAGCCATTTAATAACTCTATGAGTATACTTTATAAATTAAGAGCATCAGTTGCAGGTAGTTATACTGTACCATCTATACGTGCTTTTGTACGTGATAAATCAAACTTAAATGGTATTTTTGTAACTAATCAAAATATTAATGTTAAATAATTAAGATGTGCCTTTTAGGCACATCTTTAGGTATACATATGAAATATATAAGGGTTTTAGGTAGAGCTTTATTCTATTTTTCTTTATTTTTATTTTTAATATCTTTTGTTTTTTTAGATAAAGATATCTTAAATATAGATAAAAAGCTCTCCTATACCCTTTATGATAGAGAAAATAATTTAATTGCTTATAGTAAAAATGAAGATGATAACTATTACTTTAGAACTACAAAAGATGAAGTTAATCCCCAATTTTTAAAAATTTTAATAGCATCTGAAGATAAGAGATTTAACTATCATTTAGGTGTTGATTTTATTGCTCTTGCTCGTTCTTTTTTTCTAAATTTAAAATATAAAAAAATAGTATCAGGTGGATCTACTATAGCTATGCAAAGTGCAAAGCTTTTATTAAATCACAAACGCACCTACTTAGCTAAAGTAAAAGAAATGCTCCTTGCTAGTGCTTTAACTTTATATTATGGTAAAGATAGAGTTTTATCTTTATATCTAACACTATCCCCTTATGGTAGCTCTATTAATAGCACTAAGGCTGCATCTTATTTTTTATTTAATAAATCCCCTTTAAACCTAACTTTAAGTGAAAGTGCTCTTTTAGTTGCAATACCAAAACACCCAAATACAATAAGTATTATTTATAAAGAAAATAAAGATAGAGCTTTTAGCTATAAAAATAAGGTTTTAAAAAGTGCTTTTTTAAATAATGTTATCTCTAAAAAAGCCTATTTAAGTGCTATTAAAGAAAATGTTACTAGCTATGATTGTAGATATAATTTAAAAAAATGCCTCTATCCTCAAAAAAGTTATTACTTAGGTCAATATGTATTTTCTAATACTAAAGATAAGGATAATTACTCTTATATAGATAAAAACATTCAAGATACACTTTTGCGTGTAAGTTTAGATTTTAAAGAAAATAATGATAGTTCTATTAATTTAGGTTTAGTGGCTATTGATAATACTAAAAATGAATTAGTAGGCTATATAGGCGGTATACATAATGAGGGATTTACTAGTGATGCAACAAGAGCCTATCGCTCTACAGGCTCTATTTTAAAACCATTTATCTACGCTCTTGCCTTTGATAAAAAGATAATACTACCTCATAGTATTATTGAGGATAATAAGATAACTATAAATGCTTGGTCTCCTCGTAATTTTGATAAACAATATAAGGGCAATGTACGTGCTAAATATGCTTTAATTAATTCTTTAAATGTTCCTGCAGTTGAACTTTTAGCAAAATTACAAGCAAAAAACCTTATCTTTAATTTAAATCATGGTTATAGAGCTTTAAAATGCAATGATGATTCCTTAACTACAGCTTTAGGCTCATGCTCAAGTTCTTTATTAGATATAACCTCACTTTATACTATTTTTTCAAATCAAGGTATATATAATTCAACTAAGATCTTTTATACAAAAAAAGATAAGCCTTATCTTAATTTTTATAATACAAAATATAAAGATTTAACTTATAGATTTGTAGATAAAGATAGTTCTAATGCTATATTACATATATTAAAGGAAACAGCTCGTCCCTTTGGCTTTAGTAGTTTTAATAAAATAAGCTATAAAACAGGTACATCATCTAATTATAAAGATGCCCTAGCTCTTGGCTTTAAAGATAATATAACTATTGGGGTACGTGCTATAAAGAGCAATAAAAACAATATAAACCTTACAGGTTATACTATAGCAGCTCCTTTATTATTTAAAGCTTTTGATGAGATTAATACTAATCTTGATACACGTGATGTATCATCTACACTTTTACAAAATAAATACAAAAATAATTTAGATAGATTTTATTTAAATGATGAAAGATATATTAGTAAGGAAAATAAAGATAAACTTAAAATAGTATTTCCTTTAGATAAATCTCTTATCATAGCTAATGATAATTGTGTTTTTTTAGAATATGCAGGTGGTTTTAATGTAAAAAAGCTATATGTAAATGATATTTTGCAAGATCAAACAAATGTATTTTGTATAAAACAAGATGGGCAATATAATATAAGTATTGTTGATGAAAATTTAGACTCTGATTCTATTGAAGTTTTTATTAAAAAATAAAGGTATAAAAATAAAGTCTTTTATAAAAAATAGATAATTAATATATTTAGCATTAAGCAAACAAAAATTATTTTTAAATATATTTAACATACATGGTTAATTTTTATTTATGTAAGTTAAAATAAATTAAACTCATGTTTTTAATAAAATTTTTCATTTACTTATGAAACAAATAATTTATATCTATTGATAATTATTTGTAAAAACAATAAGTTATTTGCAGGTTTTTTTATTTTTTAAAAAAGTAATACAAAGAGATACATATAAATAAAAATAAAATGGAAGCTTTAGCACACATTTTATATTTTTTAGATATGTTAATTTATAAATAGTTATTTTAAAACATAATATTAGGACTTAGTTATGAATTGGTTTCTCTCATTGTCTGTTAAAGGCAAGATGATCTTGTCTTTTTTTGTGATTATTATTTTAAATATAGTAATTGCTTTTACCTCAGCATACTCAAACTATAGTGCTGTTGATGGTTCTCAAAGAATTACCTTAATGCTAAAAGGTGCTTATACTAAAACTGGTAATACTCTTGAAAACTTAATGAAAGTAAATAAACTTACTAATGAGTATTTAACTAAATATAGTTCAGCTATAGCATCTGATGCTGATAAAAGAAATTATCAAAGACAATTAAAAGAAATTAGTATTGAGCTTTTTAAACATGCAGATAGTATTGTTGAAGATGCTTTAGGTGGCAGAAGCCCTACTCCTCAATATACAGCTGATGTTAAGAAAATTAAAAAAGCTGTAAGACTTTATATTGAGTCTATTGAAAAATCAGTTGTCCCTCATATGCTTGCAGATGTTAATAAAAAAGCTTTACTTGAATATGAAACAATGTCATTTAAAGAGTTTGAAAATTGTTACTCAACTATTAACAATCTTAGATATGAACAAGGTCAAAGAATTATTGAACTAGGTCAAGATGGTTCAAACTTAACTAGTTTCTACATTGGTCTTAGCTTAACTATAAGCACAATCTTTATATGTATCTTTATTACTATCTTCTTAACTAAATACATTACATCAAGATTAAAAGAACAAATGCAATATATTTCTAATATGGCAAAAGGTAACTTTGATTTTGATATTCATATTAAATATAAAGATGACTTTGGTGTTACAACTAATGAGCTTAAAAAGATGCAAAAATCATTAGTTGATACATTACAATTAGTTAAAAAAGGAGTAACTGAAAATGAAAAGAGCTTACTTACCTTAGAAAAAACTATGAATGTAGTAAATAGAAATACTACAAGTGCTCAAGGTCTATCCCTATCTGTAGCAGCTGCAGCTGAAGAAATGCTCTCTACTACTAAAGATATTGCAAGTAATTGTGAATTTGCATCAAGTGCATCTGATAAATCAAAAGAAATTACCAATGAAGGTGTATCAAAAGTTCGTAATACTATTACAGGTATTCAAAATCAAAGTACACAAATTCAAAATGATGCAACTATTGTAGATAAACTTGCTAAAGATTCTGCTGATATTTCATCTATTGTAAGCACCATTGAAGAAATTGCATCTCAAACTAACTTACTTGCATTAAATGCAGCTATTGAGGCAGCTCGTGCAGGTGAGGCAGGTCGCGGCTTTGCTGTTGTTGCTGATGAAGTACGTGCTCTTGCTATGCGTACAGCAACATCTACACAAGAAATTTCACGTATGGTATCTAATATTCAAGAGATGGCAAATAGTGCAAGTATCTCAATTAATGAAAATGCTCAATTAATGCTAGCTTTATCTGATGAAGCTTCATCTGTTGAAAATATACTTCAAGATATTACAAGTGTTGTAGGTGATGTAAATACTCAAATTACCCATATTTCAACAGCTACAGAACAACAAATTTCTGTAACATCTGAAATTACAACTAATATTCAAAGCGTAACTTCAAGTAGCCAAGATGTTGTTGAAGATATGGAAAATTCTGTAAACTTAATTTTAGAAAATGTTAATACATTAAAAGAAGTAAAGAATACTTTAGAGTTCTTTAATCTTCCACGTTAATTTTTTATAAGGTTAATTTATAGTAAAAAAGGATCTGCAAAAAACAGATCCTTTTTTCTTTTTTTTGAAATAATTCTCTTAGTTAAAAAGAATAAAGACTTGAATAATTGTATTTAAATCACATTTTTTTAAATTTTAGTATATTTTTAATAAAAATATTAAAGTTTTAATAAACAATTTCGTTATTACCAAGTATAACAATGTATACATTTAGTT
>JARHZF010000214.1 GCA_029258325.1 Anaerobiospirillum sp.
TCATTTCTTCCATGGCACCCTCAATAGTTTGAGCAAGTGCTATTCCGTCGTTACTGTTTCTATTTCCTTGATTTAAACCATTGATTTGACTAGTTAATCTGTCAGAAATTTGTAAACCTGCAGCATCGTCTTTAGCACTATTAATGCGAAGACCTGATGATAATCTTTGATAAGTTGTGTTTAAACTATTTGTTGCATTTGTGAGTTTTCTTTGACCATTAATAGAACTCACATTAGTATTTACATAAAGAGCCATTTGTTTTTCCTTTTTTAAACAACTAACCCTCTTAATTCATTTCTTATGCCAATAAAGAAATTACAAAAAAATATATTTACAAACAATATATTATATTTAATAAACAATATAAAGTACTAAGTATTTTTGTCAAAAAAATATCTTTTATAAAAGTAAAATCATATAAAATACATATGCTATAAAATCACATTTACTACTATACTAAAGAAAACATTAAAAACATTGCAACAATATGTAATGTAATAAATTTACTTAATAAGTAATTATTACTTTTTTGTTATAAAGATTTTCTATTTTTATAGACGACCTTGTTCCTATTAAAACTAACATTTTCAAAGAATATTTACTATATTTAGTTTTTCTTATCTTTTTACTAGAATAATTCTATTATTTTTTAATTTTATTGCCATAGTAAGTTCCTTTTAAAAAAATAAAGATCAATAATGTTATCAACTTTGTAGCACTGAACTTATTTTTATAAAAAATATTAAAATCAAATATATAAGTTAAGACAATAATAAATCTCTAAGTTAGTTTCAATCTATACAATTTCTAAAAACAATCTTGTCATTTTTTACTTTCTTTGACATAATAAGCTTCTCCTATGTTTGAAAAAATATAAAGTCAATAATAATAGTTATTGATTTTTTTTTCCAAATTATATTTAAAGTCAATAATGTTATATGTGATGTTATTGACTTTTTATCTAGTTTATATTTATAGCAAAATGTAGAAATAAAGATAAAACCAAGAACATTATCTAATTTAAAAAAATATATCTATTATATTCCTTGTGATTTTTGTGTTGTTACTTTAAACAAAATAGTTCTTTCTTATATAAAAAACAACGTAAATATCACATAAACTTCTATTATTGATTTTATCCTTTATAAAGTTAAAGTATTTAGAAAGATAGTTTCTAGATAAATCATATTCTAAATCTCAGGTTATCTTTATAGATAAGATATCATCTTAAGCTTTTTGTTTACCTCACTTAAATACTTTATATATCAAAATATTATGGAATAAAAAAGTAAGCCCTTTTAGCATATCCTTAAAAAAGTAAATATAAAAGTTCACATTCTTAAATATTTTTGATATCATACAAAAAGTTAAATTTTTATTTTTATTTACTTATAGTTATACTCTGTCTATTATTTAGCATAAATATAGTAGAGGCTTGCATCTATAATCCTTACTTAAGGCTATTAGTGCCCTTATACTAAATGTATTAGGAGCTTATCTTTATCTATTTGAATACTAGATGTTCAATAAGTTATGTGTCTACTAAAGTTTTCTTATTTGGTAGGTTTAGAACTTACTAGTTAAATAAGCACTAGCTTTAGATTCATTATATGGCTCTTTGTTTTTAATTACAGTATATGCTATTTTAGATATATGTTTAGCTATGGAGCAAAATATTGGTTTTGCTCCTTTTTCTCTAATTGCAAGTGCTCTTTTGCTTAGAGCACTTTATTTATCATACCCTATCTCATCAGCCTTTTTTATAAGGTTAATGCTTATCTTCTTTTTACATAATAAGTTAGGTTTAATCCTTGTTGCATACAAAGATAGATCTTTAATCTATAAATTATGTAACTTTCAAATACTTCTAGGTAAAAATTAAAATAGCATTTTTTAAATTTGTAACTAAAAAAACGTAGTTACAAATATGTATATCTCTCATCAAAGAGTTCAGGTTATACAGCAATATTGTTTGTCTCTAAAGTTCTCTGCAAATCACTTAGCTAAAATTCTAGGTATTCATAGAGATAATGCTCTAAAACTTATAAGTGCATCTTTATCTAAAAAAAAGAGTTTGAAGCTTTTTTAATGCAGATAAATACATTTCATTTGTTGAAATTAAAGCTCTTTTATCTAAAAATTTATCTCTAAATAATATAGCTACAAGGTTAAATATGAGAAAAAGCTTAATTAGAGATATTATCTCTAAATTTAAGTTTGACCCTAAAGCCTTAGCTAATACTTCTCCTTTAAAGAGTGTAGAAGATAAATGTAAGTATTTAACAAAAGTAGAGACAAGCTCTGCTACTAAAGAGTATTAAGTCTTTTCCTCATTAAAAATCATAATTTTTTGAAAGGTGTAAAGTTCAAGTAAACATCTTGCCTTTATAAGGATATTAAAATACACACTCTTACATTTATGCTAAGGTTTTACAATAATAATTATTTTGTTAAAGGTTTACAGTTTGGTAAATTTATAAAGTAAAATTAGTTCATGGTGTTTTTTGTTGTTAATTAAACAAACTACTTTTTATTATGTGTGTAAACAAAGTAAATATCACATGTACTACTTTTTCTCTTGATGATGTATCAAATGATATTTCTAAGATTTTAGATCCTCTATTTGATGCCTTTAAATACCTATAGGCTTTAAATGAAATGTATGAAAATAGTTTTGGTGCTTTATAAATGTAAGTAACTTTGTTAGTTAAAAGTAATAATATTTTAAAGTAAATATCTTACAAATATACTTATCACAAAATCCATAAAAAATAAGGCTCAAGTTAAACTTGAGCCCTAACATTATAAAAATAAAAAAGGTATTTATTAAAACTATCTACCAAGTAAAGCAAGTGCAATCTGTGGCTTTTGATTTGCCTGAGTTAATATAGATTGAGATGCTTGTTGAATAATTTGTTGTTGAGTTAGATTTGCTGTCTCTTCAGCAAAGTCTGTATCACGTATACGTGATCTTGCATCTGACTCATTTTCAGAGATAGAAGCTTGGTTACGAATAGTTGATTCTAAGCGGTTTTGCATAGCACCTAAGTGTGCTCTTTGTTGATCAATTGCTAAGATAAAGTTATCAATTTGTGATAATACATTTTGTGCTTTTGATACTTTTGATACATCAAAGTAACGTGGATCTGTAGCAGCACCTGCAGCTGGAGCTTTTGATGTTACTATTGCTTTTGTTATATTAGAGCCAGTATTT
>JARHZF010000035.1 GCA_029258325.1 Anaerobiospirillum sp.
TCCCCCATTTATAAGTTAAATAGGGGACTAATTAATAATTAGATAATTCCTAAAGTCTTGTATAAATCAACACGTTTTAAGAACTCTTCTGCAGCTTTTCTTATAGCCTCTTTATTTGAGTCATCATCCTCAATATTAGCTTCTTTCTTTAGAACCTTAATATCATATGCATTAAATTGCTCGTCAACAAAGTCACAAATTGTTTTAATATTTGCTTTGCTACCAAGTTTCATATATGCAAGTAAGAAGATTTGATTTAAGTGATCAAATGCAAGAGAACCACCAATTAAAGGTGCAGCTAGATTTACAATCTTAGGACCTAAAACACAGCTTTCTAAAATTGATTTATTTAAATCTAAAGCTTGTTTTCTTATTTCATCTGTAAGCTCTTGAGCCACACAAAGAGCATTTTGAGTAACTAAACTTTGCATTGCAAATAAAACATCATTAAAGGTAAAGCCAAGTGATCTTGCTTTATTTAAGATTTCTTCATAGCAATGTGGTTTATGATCGCCTAATATTGATAATATAGGATTTAAAATATTAGTTAGATTTACAGATGCACAATAGCCATCATGTTGAAGTTTAACCTTATCTTTTTCTGCTGTTAAGATAACTAAGATATCTTTTACTGCTGCTTCTAATTCAACATTATTTAAATGACGTACACCCTTACCCCAGATATCACATCTAAATTGTCTATTTATTAAGAAGTCTTTATATGTCTCAATACTAATAGGATTTACTAGTACATCAAACATTGCTTTTTGCTCATCAGTGAAATTTACCATATCAAGTAAATCAATCATAGTTGCAGAGCAAATAAAGCTTAATTTAGCAGGTTCTAATTTCTTTGCAAAATCATCAAAGTACATAGGATCCCAATTCATATTTAAGTATTCATGACATAAATATGTGTGATCGTCTTTAGCTAAGCTCTTTATCTTTTCTTCAAGTACAGGAATATCATGAGTTACAAGAGGACTTACTTTAATAACTTCATGTGCAAAGGTTAAACACTCATCTACACGTGATGTAATATTTAAAGCCTCAGATACGCAAGTGCTATTATACATAGCCATAAGCTTACGTATAGGAGCTGTCTTACAGTGACCTGGTAGGGTATTATAACTTATATATAAAATACCACCTACATTTAAGTTCTTCTTAATAAAATCAACTAAGTATTGTTTATTTTCATCGCTAATCCATGACCAAATACCATGAATTGCAATAAAGTCAAATTTAGGTAAATCGTCACGATGAGCAAATTCTGCAAATGAGTCATCATATAGATGAATTTTTGCATGAGATGCATCAGCAAGACCTTGAGCAAAAGCTACTTGTTCTGGTTGGAAGTCATTACCAAACCATTCAACATCAGATGATGCAGCATGCATATTAATAGTAACACCTTGACCAAAACCTAATTCACAAGCAGTTTTAATCTTTGGCATTGCAACTGATTTACTTAAGAAAAGTAATTTATATTGTAGTGGGTTTAGTTGATTATAGTAACCAAAGGTGTAGGTTGTATCTGCAGCGTAACCTTCATCCCAAGAATCATTTAGCATAAAAAAACCTCTAAGTTATTTATATTTAAACAAAAACTAGAAATAATAACGACCATCTAGCTTTAAAGTTAATAAAATATACAATAACTTTCTTATAAAAATTAAAAACAATAGATTTATTTAATATGTTCTTTGTTAAACAAACAATACTGATTATACACAAAAATACTCTATAAATAAAAATACATTTAAAAAAACAAAAACTATAAGCCTTTTATTACAAAAATTAAGGAGATATTTTTTACGAGATATTAAATACATAAGAGAATAATTAAAAATATAGTCATTATGATTTTTGCTATTACTTAAAACAAAAAAAAGCTATTTATTCTGTAAAAACAAAAGTAAATATCAAAAGAACTACAAATATTTATAAAAAAATTCCTAGGATTTTTTGCTATTACTTAAAACAAAAAAAGCTATTTCTTATATAAAAACAAAATCTCATGGCTAAAAAAGTATCTTTTGTAAAGAAAAATTTAATTAGACTTACAAGAATAATAAAAAACATTTTATACTCAATAAAAATTCTAGTTTTTAGAATTTAAAACTTTTAAAGCTAGCAAAAAAAATGGTTTATTTATAAAATACTATTTAGGTTTTTGTGATTATTGTGTTGTTAATTAAAAAATAGTTATTTTTTATGTAAAACTTATATAAAGACAACAAATCTCACATGAACTACTATTTATTATTACTTTAAAGCTTATAAAGAGAACTAATATGATAGATATAAATTCAGAGCAATTTAAACTTTTTGTTAAAGAAAATAATTTAAGTGAAAATGAAATAGCACTTTTGATTATTGAAATGGAAAAAGAGAAGGCTTTAAAGGAAGGTAGTGCTTTGTTTCAAAGAAATTTAGAAGCTTTTTCTAAATACATGCCAGCTCTTTATAAAAAATTTAAGGATTTTAATAAAGAGGGTAAGTTTTCTTTAGTCTATCATAAAGATTCTTTTAATCTTTTAATGCCTGATAATAGCTATTTTTATGGCGATACAAATACAAGAGAGTCTATTGAAAAAGATGTCTTAAAATATATTGAAGAGGCATCTTTTAGACAAAAACGTTTTGCAGACCAAAAAGATATGTTTGGTCAAATTCATTATAGATATATAAATGATACTAATGCTATTTTAAATAGAGAGGCTTTATCGAATATAGTAGAGGTAAAAGATGTAAAGTCTCTTCCTTTTTTAGTAGTAATAGGTAATGGTCTTGGTTATCATCTTGAATTTTTATATCAAAATTTAGAGATACCAAATGCTTATGTGATAGAGCCTGATGAATATATGTTCTATCTCTCTATGTTTGTTACAAATTATGCAGATTTATTTGATTTTTTAGTAGAACATAAATACACCATAAAACTTAAAGTAGGTTGTGATAAAGATGAGATAATTGAGGACTTTGCTTCATTTTGTAATTCAAGGGGTAGATTCTTTTTAGGTTTTTATGGAACTTATATAGATTATAAAACTCCTGAAATTGATGAAATTATCTCTTATCTTGATGTAGAGTATGACAATTTAGATACAGGTCTTGGTTTTTTTGATGATATGGTCTTTGGTTTTTGTCATGAGACAAAACTTGTAGAAGATAAAAAAGGTTTACTTAAAGCAAAACATAATATTGATAGCGATATTTTACATAAACCAGTTTTTATAGTATGTAATGGACCATCACTTGATAATGATTTAGATTATTTAAGAGAAAATCAAGATAATGCTATTATTGTAGCTTGTGGTTCTACTATAGATACCTTGTATCAAGAAGGTATTAAGCCTGATTTCTTTGTAGTAACAGAACGTGTTCCTAATATATGTAAGACATTTGAAGCTTATAATAAGGAATTTTATGAAGATATTATTTTAATAGCTCCTAGTGTAATTCATGAAAGTACTTATAAATACTTTAAAGATACTATTATCTTCTCAAAAGCTGAAGCTTTTCCTTATTTATTTGGTAATTTAGAAGATGATACTTGTCTTTTAAACACATGGGGTGCTGTAACTTCTATTAATCCTTTTGTTTCAAATTGTGGTCTTTCTTCATTTTTAGAGTTAGGTTTTAAAGAGCTTTATCTTTTTGGTGTTGATAATGGCACAAAAGTTAAAGATAAATTACATGCAAAATCATCTGCATATGGTAAGGTTTTAGATGATGGTCTAAAACAAGATATGTCATATGTTCTACCTGGCAATTTTGGTGGTGATGTTATAACTAGTAAATATTATATGGTAAGTGTTTCTAATTTAAATGAGAGCATTAGATATCATAGAAAGAAAAGACAAGAAGTTGATAAAAATGATGATTTTACTGTGTATAATTGTGCAGATGGTGCAGCACTTTTTAGATGTGAGACAAAGCATGCATATGATATACGTCCTTTAACTAAATTAGATAAAGAGAGCTTAAAACAAAGCATTAAGGAAGCTACAATCTTTCATTTAGATCTAAGTTTAGATGATATCATGTCGCATCTTAATTTTGATTTTTATGATAATTTAGTTAATATTGTGTATAACGTTATAAATACACAATATTACACAAGAGCGGAATTTATAGCAGGATTAAATTATCTTTTTGAAATTTTTGCAACTATTGCAAAATCAAAGCAACGTATTTATTGTGACTTTTTAGTAGGTTCTATGAATAATTTTGCACAGCAAATACTATCTGCTCTTTATTATAAGAAAGATGAAAATGAAGCTATTAATTTTGCCTATGAAATAGTAAATGTAGTTAATTACTTCCTTTTAGATAGTCAAAAAATATTTAGATTTATTCCTAATTATATAATGGGTGTGCATCAAGATATTCTAAATTATAAAATTGGTTTTGATCATGACAATTTAATAGCACCACCAACACCAAAGCATGTAGGTTTTGTTTATAAAGAAGATGAACTTAAGAAGATAAAACCTTTTGTAAAAAGATATAAATAGTTTTTATCTAAAGAACATCTTAGATATTGTAAAAATTAAGGTTACAATAAAATTAATATGCTTTATAAATTAAAGTATAAAAGATTTTTTAGTTCATAAAATATTTGCGTTTTATCTAAACAAGAAAGCACTATGTTGATTAATAGGTAACAACGCAAAATCATAAGGACTACTTTATTTAAGATCTTCTTTTTTATAAAAGACGAATATAGGGTTTAAAAAGACATTTTAAATTATTCTATGTAGTTAAACT
>JARHZF010000179.1 GCA_029258325.1 Anaerobiospirillum sp.
CATCTCATCCATAGCTCCTTCCATTGTTTGAAGAAGTGCTATGCCATCAGATGTATTACGGTTGCCTTGATTTAAACCATTAATTTGAGTAGTTAAACGGTCAGAAATTTGTAAGCCTGCAGCATCGTCTTTTGCACTATTAATACGTAAACCTGATGATAATCTTTGATAGGTTGTATTTAATGCATTTGTTGCATTGCCAAGCTTATTGCGACCATTTAATGAACTTACGTTAGTATTTACGTAAAGTGCCATAGTGTATGCCTCTTTTTTAATCTATTTTTTAACTTCTGCCTCTTATATCGTTATGATAAATATTATCTTTAGTAAAAATTAAAAATATAAACTCTTATTTAATTTTTTAGGGAATTATTTTAGTTTTACTATATACATGATTAATTATGTACAAAACAAAAAACTTTTTTGTATGCTTTTTTGTAAAAGTTTTTAGTTAATCTTCTAGTTTTATTATTTAGACCTTTCTATCTTAGATTTATGGTCTATTACCTATAATATTGCAATTACACATATCTCAAATAGTATTATCTTCAAGATAATATTTTAAGTCTTTTTTATCAAAATAAAGAAAATTAAGAGCTCTTTTATTATTGTATAAAATTGAAAGTTTTTATAGTAATTGTCTCTAACATTATTATTATCTTAGTGTAAATTGTTGCACCATACATAGATATAAATGTAGGATTTATTTTGTGTAAATATACTATATAGCAATAGAATTTTCTAGCTTATAAAAAGCAAAAGACCAAGTCAATTTTAACTTGGTCTTTCTCTTTCTTTTTATTATTTTGAGGTATCATTTTTACGATGCTCTCTATGCTTTCTATATACTTAGATAGGGTATTTTAAAAAAAGTTCAAAAAATTTTTAAAAAATTTAAAATTTTAACTATATGATAATAAAGCTTTTTTATAAAATTTAAAAAAAAATTAAAAAAAAATTAAAAAAAAATTCGAAAATTATTAAAAAAATCACTTGTGATAGCAAATAAATTTGTGAGATATATCATATTTTATTTTTAAATAAAGTTATGCCTTTAAAGCTCTCTTTTTAAAATTTTTCTTATGAACTTTATATATGATAGTGAAGATAATAATTATAGAATTTTTATATAGCCTTAAAAGTTAAAAGACCAAGTCAATTTTAACTTGGTCTTTCATTTTCTTTTTATTACGAGGTATCATTTTTGAAATGCTCTCTAACTTTTTCATATACTTAGAGTGTGTATTTAATAAAAAGTTCATTAATTATAAAAATATTTTTAACATTTTTTTATAATTATTTGAATAATAAAGATTTTATGTAGTTTTTATGGCTATAGTATGACTTTATAGCTCTTTGTTAAGATTTGTTTTATTCTTTTTCTAGAAATTAAAAGACCAAGTTATTTAACTTGGTCTTTCATTTTATGGGATACATATTAGAAATCATCTTTTTAATAATATTCTAGCTTTTTACATTTAGACTATATAAATGTGAAAAAGTTCAAAAAAAAATAAAAAATTTATAACTTTTTTCTAATATATTGAAAACAATAGTTTTTTATATAAAAAGACAGCTTAAAAAGCTGCCTTTATATATTTTATTTATTTTTTTCTCTTTCAAGTCTTTCTGCTCTCTTACAAGCTGCAGCTGTAAATAAAACATCAGAACTTGAGTTTAAAGCTGTTTCTGTTGAATCTTGAAGAACGCCAATGATAAAGCCAATACCAACAACGTGCATAGCAACATCATTACCAATACCAAAGATTGAGCAAGCAAGAGGGATTAACATTAAAGAGCCACCTGCAACACCTGATGCACCACATGCACATAATACAGCTGCAATTGACATTAATAATGCAGATGGGAAGTCAACTTCAACACCTAAGGTATTTACAGCTGCCATTGTCATAATCACAATAGTAACAGCAGCACCTGACATATTAATAGTACAGCCAAGAGGAATTGAGATTGTATAGGTTTCTGCTGGTAATTTTAGCTTTTCACATAAAGCTAAGTTTACAGGTAGATTTGCAGCAGATGATCTTGTAAAGAAAGCAGTAACAGCAGATCTTGTTATTGTTTCTAATAAGATAGGGTATGGGTTTTCACGTGTTACAACAAATACAATAGCAGCATTTAGAACAAAGGCTATTAATAGCATTGTACCTAAAAGAACACATACAACGTGAACATAGTTTAATAGGTTTGCAAAACCACCTTCTGCTGTACATGATGAGTATACAAGACCCATAACACCAAGAGGTGCAAATCTAATGATAATACGAACAACGCCAGATACACTTTGAGATAAATCTTCTAATACTTTTTTAGTGCTATCATGAGTTGCTCTAAACATAAGACCTAAAGAGATAGCCCAAAATAAAATAGCAATATAGTTACCTTCAATTAAAGCTTTAAAAGGATTATCAATAGCATTATTAACGAAGTTAGTTAAAACCTCAGCAATACCTTGAGGTGGATTTAGATCTTCTTGAACATTTGCAAGTTCAGTAAATGTACTTGGGAAGATATAAGACATTGTTAATGCTAATGTTGAAGATAAGATCATGCTAACAACATAGATTAAAATAATTGGTTTCATATTAGATTTTGTACCTTTTTGATGGCGAGCAATAGCTGCAGATACAAGTACAAAAACTAAAAGAGGAGCAATTGACTTTAATGCTTTAACAAAAAGAGAACCAACTGTTGGTAAAATCGTGGTGTCATGTGGATAAACAACAGCTATAGCAATACCAATAAGTAAGCCACAAATAATTTGTAAAATAAAAGGTATTTTGTTTAAACTCTGATACAGTGGAGCTTTTGGATTTTCATTTTCTAACATAAAAGTCACTCACTAAAAATTAATAATTAAAAATATAAGTAAAGCGTATTATATAAGTCTTTTCTTAATTGTCTTAGTCTTTTTTATTTAAAAGTAGGTATTTTGCATTAAAACAGTGCATTTATCACTATTTTTTTATAAAAAAAAGGTGAAAAAACAAAATATACAAACTAAATTTAAATCTAAACCTTTATTTATGTAAATAAATAGTGCATTAATATACAATTTAGACAACAAGTTTATCTTTTTAAAAGTAAAGTTTTTTATATAAAAACTAGTAAAGTTCTTTTCATTTGTGTTGTTGTTTAAAACAACATAGTTCTTTTTTTTTGTGTAGAAGTAATGTAAATCTTACTTTATAAAACTTTTAAAATCACTTTTACCTATACCAATACTTTACATAAAAACATCTCTTTAAAAAACATCTACTCTTATTTTAATTAAATTTATTCTTTTATATATTCAAATCTAAGAACTTAGATTAATTGTAACAATAAAAGCACAAAAACTTAATAAAGAACTTTATACTAGAGCTTTATCAAAAACTATTATTAAAATTATAGTTTGATAATTGATTTATACTGTTTGAATTTAAGTGAACTTTTTACAAAATACTAATATTTTATTGTCTTTTTTATCATTATCTTTTTTATAGTTTTTATTATAGAATAATGTGCTTTTAAAATTTTTTGTGTTTTTTATAAATTAATTTATTATTATGTTTGACTTTATCTTAAATAAAATAGAAAAAGTTGGCAATAAATTAGGTAATATTTGTATTATCTTTTGCTATCTAAGTATCTTTGTTATTCTTATTTCCTATCCTTTATCAAAAGTTCAATTTAGTGAGACTTTTAATGATAAAGCTATATTTATAAACAACTTACTTTTAGGTACACATCTTTTAGATATTGTAAAAAATTTAGTTACAAACTTTATTTTCTTTCAACCTTTATCTTTAACTATAGTTTTAACAATAGCCCTCTCTTTAAGTGAAAGTAGTGGCTTTGTAAATACACTTGTAAAGAAAATTTTAAAAAGAACCTCAAAAAAGTATTTAACCCCTGTAATCTTACTTATCTCAATTATCTTTCATATAGCCTCATATTCAGCCTATATTATAGTAATACCAATTTCAGCTTATATTTACTATAAGTCAAATAGACATCCTATATTAGGTATAACAACAGCTTTTGCAGGACTTGCAGGTGCTTATACAGCAAGTTTTATCCCAGCTACTCTTGATACTGTTTTACAAGGTTTTACCCAAAAAGCTGCAAGTTTTGTTGATCCTAATATTGAGATAAGCATTTTATGTAATTATTTCTTTTCCTTTGTATCAACCTTTGTTGTTATTATTGTTTGTACTTATGTCTCTGATAATATTATTGAAAAGAGGGTAAATGCAAAATACAAAGTAGATTTAGATGAAACTCTAATTAAAGAGGATAAATTTGATTTAACTATAACAAAAGAAGAGAGTAAAGCTTTTTACATAGCATCAACTGTATTTTTTATAATGCTTTTATCTTTATTTTATTTTGCTTTTCAAGAAAATTCTATTTTTAAAGATGCAAAAGGTAGTTTAACATCAAGTAAAGCACCCTTAATGCAAGGCATAATTACTCTTTTATTTATTTTTATAGTAGTACCATCTATAGTTTATGGATTTTTAGTTAAGAAGTTTAAATCTACAACTATGGTTATTAATGCCTGTGAAAATGGTCTTGTTAATTTAAGATCTTTTATAGTATTTTGTTTTTTTGCCTCAAATTTTTTATATATTTTTACAAAATCAAATTTAGCTACGCTTATTGCAGTTTATGGTTCAAATTTTCTTAAGGATTTAAATTTATCAAAAGAGATAACTTTACTTGGTATTTTACTTTTAACAGCCTTTTTAAATCTTTTTATAACATCTGCTGTATCAAAATGGGCTATTTTATCTTCAATTTTTGTACCTATGCTTATGATATTAGGTATAGATGCTGCTTTTACACAAGCTGCATTTAGAGTAAGTGATAGTTCTATTAATATAATAACGCCACTTTTTCCTTTTTATCCTTTAATTTTATTGTATGCACAAAAGTATTGTAAGGATGTAGGATATGGTTCTATTTGTGCCATTATGATTCCTTACTCTATAGCAATAAGTATATCTTTAGGAACATTACTTTTTATTTTTTATGCCTTAGATATACCTCTTGGTTTTTAAACTTAAGTTTTAGTTTTTACATAAAATTAGCTTAAAAATGGTGCATTTTTATTAAAAATCATGTATATAAGTCACAAATAGTATATTTTATTGTTTAAATAAGTTACTAGTACAAGTAAAATGTTCTTTTTATTTATGCACTAAATTGATAGATTAAATAGCTAAAAAATATAAAGGATATTGTTTAGCTATTTATTGTATAAAAACTTTGAGGGTAAACTATGTCAACACATCAAGATGTTGAGTTAGGTAGACTTGATCGCTTTTTAAACATAGTAGAGCGACTTGGTAATAAGCTACCTCACATCACAATGCTTTTTATCTATGCACTAATTATTGCTATTGTCCTATCATGGGCACTTTCTTATATAGATTTTGACTATCATAATCCTATAACAAAAGACAAAATAGTTATTATTAATATGATGTCACCTGATAATTTATTAAATTTATTAGTATCATCAATTAATAACTTTATGGCTTTCCCTCCTTTAGGTATTACCTTAGTTGCAACTTTAGGTATTGGTATTGCAGAGGGTTCTGGTTTTATTCATATTCTTTTAAAGAAATTATTATCAATAACACCTCAAAAACTTTTAACACCTGCAATTGTTGTAATTTCAATTTTTTCACATTTAGCATCAGATAGTGTGTATGTAGTTTTAATGCCTGTTGCAGCTTTGATGTTTTATGCTTGTGGTCGTCATCCTTTAGCTGGCATTGCTTGTTCTTTTGCAGGTCTTTCAGGTGGTTTTACAGCATCATTTACTCCATCTGTAATCGATCCTGTAATGCAAAGTTTTACAGAAGCTGCAGCTCGTACTGTAGATGCAGATTATGTAGTTAATGTTTTATGTAATTACTTCTACTCATTAGGTGGTACTATCTTTGTTATTTTAGCAACATGGTATGTAACAGATAAAATTGTAGAGCCACGTTTAATGAAGACAATGCCTATAGATAAAGATGTGGCATCAAATCCTGAAAATGTAATTGACAAAATAAAACCTGAAGAGACTAAAGCATTTAGAGTTGCTGTTATTGCAGAGCTAGCATTCCTTTTAGGTTTAGCTATTTTATGTTATCCAGAAGACTCTATTTTTAGAGCAGAAGATGGTTCTTTAACATCTCCAAAAGCTCCTATTATGCAAGGTTTAGTACCAATTTTATTCTTTGTATTTTCAATTCCAGGTTTAGCTTATGGTATTAAGATAGGTAAATTTAAAACCTCATCTGATGTAATTCATTCAATGGAACATGTACTACATATGCTTTTGTCATTTATAGTATTTGCTTTCTTTGCAGCTCAATTCTTATTTGTATTTGGTAAATCAAATATAGGTGCTTTACTTGCTGTATCAGGTGCTGAGTGGATTAAATCTTTAGGTATGCCATCTGGTATAACCTTATTTGGCATTATTATGCTAACTGGACTTCTTAATATTTTAATTACATCAGCTACATCAAAGTGGGCTATTTTATCTACTATCTTTGTTCCTATGTTAATGTTACTTGGTATTTCACCAGAACTTACACAGGCAGCTTTCCGTGTATCAGATAGTGCTGTAAATGTATCAACACCATTATTCCCATTCTATCCACTTTTAATTATGTATTGTCAAAGATATTGTAGACAAGCAGGTGTTGGCACCTTATGTTCTATGATGATTCCATATACAGTAACATTATTAATAGTATTAACAGTTGTTTTATACTTATATTGGTTCTTAAATATACCAATTGGTTTTGATAGTGGTTATGTATATCCAAGAGGTTAAATTTAAATGAATTTTCAAAAAGTACTTGTAGATAATTTTTTACGTTATGTAAGTGTTCCATCACAATCAAATGCAAGTAGTAAAGAAGTACCATCATCAAAAGGACAATTTGATCTTGCTAATCTTTTAAAAAAAGAATTAGAAGAACTTGGTTTTGTTAATATAAATATAGATGAGCATTGTATTTTAACTGCAAAATTAGAAGGTACTAAAGCTGGTGATAAAATTGGTTTTTGTTGCCATTTAGATACTGTTGATGTTTCTTTATCTGATGTAATTCATCCTCAAATTATTAAATTTGATGGTAATGAAGTTGTCTTAAATAAAGAAAAAAATATAGTTTTAAACAAAAAAAATGCTCTAGAACTTTTTAATTATGTAGGTGAAGATATTATCTTCACAGATGGTACATCTGTACTTGGTGCTGATAATAAAGCTGCTATTGCTAATGTTATGACTTGTTTTGCTTATATAAAGGAAAATAATATAGAACATAGTGATATATATGTAGCTTTTGTGCCTGATGAGGAAATAGGTCTTAAAGGTTCTAAGCTTTTAGATGTAGAGAAATTTCCTGTAGATTATGCTTATACTATTGATTGCTGTAAATTAGGTGAAGTTGTTTATGAAACATTTAATGCAGCTTCTGTAAGTATTGATATTCAAGGTGTAAGTGCTCATCCTATGTCGTCAAAGGGTGTTTTAGTAAATCCACTTTTAGTAGCTCATGATCTTATGAATATGTTCCCACGTCTTGAGACACCTGAAAATACAGATGCTAAAGATGGTTACTGGTGGTTTATAGGCTGTCATGCTGATCAAAGTAAATGTCATTTAGATTTACATATAAGAGACTTTGATAAAGATAGTTACAAAAATAGATGTGAGTATGTACTAAAGTGTGTTGAAACATTACAAAAGATGCATCCTAGAGCTTCTATTAAATGTACTATTGAGGACATATATGCAAATATTGCAAATAATGTTGACGAAAGTTCAAAGCCTGTAGCTCAACTATTTGATGCAATACGTGAAGTAGGGGTTACTCCTTATGTCTATGCAATGCGTGGTGGTACTGATGGTTCTTGTCTATCAGCTCGTGGTATTGTAACACCTAATTATTTTACAGGTGCTCATAACTTCCATTCATTTAAGGAATTTTTACCAATAAGTTCTTTTGTAAAGTCAGCTGAAGTTACCTTAAAGCTTATAGAAAAAGCACTTAATAAATAGTTACTAAAAATAAAAGCCAATGTTTTTTACATTGGCTTTTTTGTTTAGATATTAAGTATTTGTAATTTTTGTGTTGTTACTTAAAATTACATATTAATGTCTTGTGCAGAAACAACATAAATCTTACATGAAATTATTTAATATTTTTAAAATTAATAGGACTTACTAAAGTTTTAACTAGCTTTGCCTGCATATCATGCTCATCTGCATTTGTAATTTCAACTTTAATAATATCGCCTGCTCTAACACCTTTAACATCTTCAATAAAGATTTGACCATCAACATCAGGTGCTTCATATTTAGAACGAGCAATAGCAACACCTTCATCAGTTACATCATCTACAATAACATCATATTGCTTGCCAATTCTTGTTTGTAATTTTTCAAAAGATATTTGCTCTTGTATTTCCATAAGTTCAAAAGCACGAGCTTCACGTTCTTCTTTATCTACAAAATTACCAATATTATTAGCATCAGCTCCATCAACTTCAGAATATGGGAAACAACCAACTCTATCAAGTCTTGCTTCTTTTATAAAATCAAGTAATTCTTCAAATTGAGAGCGACTTTCACTTGGAAAACCTGTAATAAAGGTTGATCTAATAGCAATATCAGGACGTATATTTCTCCATCTTTCTATAGTTTGTATGGTTTTTTCCATGCTACCTGGTCTTCTCATTGCTTTTAGAATATCTAAGTTTGCATGTTGGAAAGGTACATCTATATAAGGGAGAACTTTATCTTCAGCCATTAAATCTATAATTCTATCAGCCTCTTTTGATGGATAAACATAATGCACACGTATCCATTTATTTAAAGTTGAAAGTTTATCAAGTAAACCATATAAATTAGGCTTAGTCTCTAAATCAAAACCATAATCAGATGAGTCTTGTGCAATAATTAATAATTCTTTTACACCACGAGAGACTAAATCTTGTGCTTCAAGGAAGATATTATCAACATCACGTGATCTCTGTGTACCTCTTAGTTTTGGAATAATACAAAAAGAGCATCTATGTCTACAGCCCTCTGAAATCTTTAAGTAGGCATAGTGAGGTGGTGTTAATAAAATACCAGATGGATTTAGTTTTTGAACAGCATCTTGAGGTGGCTCACCTACAACTTTAACAATTTCACGAACAACAGATGCACGTACAGATGGACCAAATACTTTATGTACTTGAGGATATTTACTTAATACTAGTTTTTCATTAGTACCAAGACAGCCCATAACAATAACTTTTTTAGCATATTGTAAAGCTTCACCTATAGTATCTAAAGACTCTTCAATAGCAGGATTTATAAAACCACAAGTGTTTACTACAACAAGGTCACATTTACTGTAATCATTTTCAATAATATAACCTTTTGCAACTAAAACAGAACTTAATCTTTGTGTATCTACTAAATTTTTTGCACAGCCTAAAGAGACTATGCCTATATGAGGAATATAATTTTGCATAAATGTAAAATAAAAAAAGCTTAGCTTTTTAGAAGCCAAGCTTTAATAAGGAATATCAATATGAATTTTATTTAAAAGCTGCTTCTAATTGAGGAACAACTTGTTTCTTACGACTCATTACGCCAGGTAACCACATATGATCTGATAATGTAGTATTTAAAGCCTTAGTAATGATTTCACCATTATCTGATGCAAGTAATAGTAAAGAACCCTCTTGCATAACATCAGTTAAAATTAAGATAGCACTATTACGGCCTTCTTCTTTAATAGCTTGTAGTTCTGACTTAAATGAAGCCATTAAATCATCTGATACTAGATCAAGAGAAGTTAATTCTAATTGACCAATACCAACTTTCTTACCTGACATATCAAAATCTTTAAAGTCACGGAAAATTAGCTCACGTGGAGTTGCACCATCTAGATTTGATTTAGCTTTGAACATTTCCATGCCAAGAGCAATCATATCCTCAACACCTGCAATTTCTGCTAATTCTTGAGCTGCTTTTTTATCAAGTTCAGTACAAGTTGGGCTCTTAAATAAAACAGTGTCAGATAAAATAGCACATAACATAGCACCGGCTATATTCTTAGGAATAGCAACGCCATAATAGTCATGAACCATTTTGATAATAGTATTTGAACAACCTACAGGTTGTAACCAGCACTCAACAGGTGTATCTGATGTTACATCACCTAATTTATGGTGGTCTATAATACCTAATAGTTTTGCTTCTTTAAAATCATCAGGAGCTTGTGCTAGATCAGAGTAGTCTACAAGATAAACTTCTTGACCTGCAACAGAAGTAACAACTTCAGGAGCTTCAAGATCAAATCTCTTAAGAACAAAAGCAGTCTCAGGAGCTGGAGTGCCTTGTGCTACAGCTTTAACGTCAATACCACGACCTTTATATAAATTTGTTGCACTTAATGCTGAAATAATTGAGTCTGTATCTGGATTTTTATGTCCTAAAACTAATGCTGTCATATCTACAAATAGCCTCTATTAATTTTAATATGTAACTAACTTATCTTTAAATTTTACCTTTTTTTTAACTATGGTGCAAAATAAAAGATAAAATTAAGCAATTTTATTATTATCTTTTAGATATTGTAAAAAAGAAAGTAGGCAAGTACTTATCTCTTCATAAGTTAGTTGAAAGTTATCTGTATACCATGGATCTGCTATATCATCATTACTATTTATAAAGCTTTTTAGTTTTAAAACATGTGAAAAATCCACATTTTTAAATTGTCTTTTTAGATTGTTTTTATTGTTTTCATCCATAATAAGTATATAGTCATAATCATCAAAATCCTTTGATGTTATTTGGCGAGCTCTTTTTTGTGAACAATCTATATGTAGTTTATTTAAAAGTTGTACTACAGGTGGATATACTTTATTACCAATTTCTTCAGTAGAAGTTGCACATGATGCAATAGTAAATTGTGTTTCAAGATTTTCTTTTTTAACTAAATCTTTAAATAAAAACTCAGCCATAGGTGATCTACAAATATTGCCATGACAACAAAAGAGAACTTTTACCATAAGATATTTATCTCCAAAGATTAAACAATATAGTTCATGTTATATTTACGTTGTTTAGACATAATAAAGATTAGTTTTGTTTTTAAGTAACAACGCAAAAATACTATGAGTGAAAAATATATAGTAAATAATAACAAAGAGTAAAAAAGTATAGGATTTTATTGATAAAAAAAAGAGCAAATTTATAAATAAAGATGCTCTTTTTTAGGAGTCTAAAAAGTTTTAATTCTATTTAAGTTTAAAGAAAGCTAAATCTTTTTCAAGTTGTTGTAAGCTAGTTACAGTTCCATCAATCATTTTAATAGATGTTCTTATATGATTTGAAACTTCTTGAGTTAAATTGGTAACATCTTGAATATTTGATGAAATTTCAGCTGTAGCTGTAGTTTGTTGTTCGGCAGCTGTTGATATTTGAATGATTTGACCATTTACATCACTAACTTTATCTGTAATTTGTCTTAATACATCCTCAATATTAGCTGTATCACTTGAAACTTCAGCCATACTTTCAGCACTCATATTCATAGAGCTAGTTGCATCATTAGCTTTAGCTTGTATATCTGTTACCATATGAGAAATTTCTTGTGTAGATTTAGCTGTACGCATAGCAAGAGCACGAACTTCATCAGCAACAACAGCAAAGCCACGACCAGCCTCACCTGCACGAGCTGCTTCAATAGCTGCATTTAATGCAAGTAAGTTAGTTTGAGCTGCAATTTCTTCAATTGTGCTTACAATAGATGAGATATCATTACTTTGTTTTGCAAGTTGTTCTACTATATTAGCATTTGATGAAATGTGTTCACTTTGAACTTTAATACTTTCAATAGTATTTCTAACCATAGAAACACCAGTATTAGTAATTTCAAGGGAACTTTCAGAGTTTTGTGATGCAACTTCACAATTTTTAGCTATATCTGTAGTTGTAGATAGCATTTCATTAGATGCAGCAGCTACACCAATAGATTGATTTTCAGCAGCTGTTGTATTGTTACCAACATTATTAATATTATCTTTTAATTGATTTAGTATATCTTTAGTTTGACTTGCACTTGTCATAACAAGTTTTAAGATATTATTTAAAGAGTTTCTCATATTTAAAATTGCAGTACTGCAACGACCAAAGTCATCTTTATAACTTGTTTTTATTTCAAAGTTAAAGTTGCCTTTTTCCATTTGAGATACATACTCAATTTGATCTGCCATTTGGCGTGTTGCATATTTTGTTATTATGCTTGCAATAATTAAAGAGAAGATAATACTAAAAGCTGCAATAATTAAACCTATAACAAAGTAGGTAGGGTCACTTGCTTTATTAGAGTATTGTATAGAAAGATTAGTTTGATACTCTAGCATATCATCAAGAACATTAAGAGTTTCTCTATAAAGAGGATATGAGTCAAATAAATAATTTTGGAAAGCTTTATCAAAACCTTTATCTATAGAACCTACAACATCTCTTTCCATAGATTGTACATATCTTTGACCTACTTCTCTCATCTTTAAAATAAGTTGTTTATAGTCCTCTGGACATTGTTGAGAGCCTAAGATTTTAGTACTTGAATTTCTACTTAGCTTATAAAAAGCATTCATCTTATTTTGAATTTCAGCTTCATATTGACTTCTGGTGTATTTAGATGGATGTTCTTCTGTACCACCAAAAAAGTCTGCTGTAATAGCATCAGCATCAATCATAGCATCTTTAGCTGCAGCTGTTCTGTTGTAATGAACTCTTAAAAGTAAATCAATTTCATTAGCTGCAAAAGCACTATATCTATAAGATATAACTGTTGTGCCTACTATTAAAAGAATAAATACAAGAATAAGACTAAAAGACAAACGAAGTTTTGCCTTTAAAGACATATTAAAAAAAGAAGTCATTTGAAATTCCTAAAAATAGTTGAATGTAAGGTAGGTTAAAATTTATCATTTTTTTATTTAAAAAAGTGTTAATAATATAACAACTTTAATAAAAAATTCTACTATACATAAAATACCATGTAAAGTTTATACAAAATATATAATTTATTTTAATTTTATTTTTATGATGTTTATATAAAATAATTTTATTGTAAAACAGTTTTTATATATTAAATATATTGTTGTTATTTCTAATAAAAAAATATATTTTTTTATTAAAAATAAAATAACTATAATTTATTTATATATTTAAAATATAATTTTATATATATATTTATATGATATTTTTTTCTTATTTATTATTTGGTTAAATAAAAATAAAAATATGACATTTTTTTATGAAATTTTGACAATAAAAATATTAGATTTTTTATATAAAAGATAACATATGTTAAATATCCTTTATATTCAACATGAAATAGATAAAAAGATTTTTTAAGTTATTAGAACATGTTAGGATAACCTTAATAAGCATAAAGATATATAAGAATTTTTTTTATAAATTAGTATTATGCTTTTATTTAAAGATATATTTTATTTATATTATTCTTATCTATCTAAAAAAGATTTATGTTTATACTTTATCTATAAAAATTATTTTATTTTCTTTCTCAAAACTTATTTTATTGGTTTAGGAGAACTCTTATGTCTTGGTTTCTTTCTTTAAGTGTCAAAAGTAAGATGGTTTTATCTTTTGGATTAATAATTTGTTTAAGTATTATTATTTCTATTGTTTCCACTTACTCATATATGTCCTCTATTGAAAATTCTAAAAAAATTGATTTTCTTTTTTCTGTACCTAATGCTAAAAGTATAGAAATAATGAATTCTATAACGGCTGTAGATGATCTTGTTATGAAGCTTTTAGCTGAAAAAGATAATAGCTATAAAGATAGTGAACTAACTAAATTCTATTATCAATTAGATGATCTCTCACAAAACTTAATTAATAAAGTTGAAAACTTAAGGCATGATGTTTTAGGTAGTGATAAAGCACCTCTTGAATATGAAAGAAATGTTCTTGAGCTTAAAAAAGAGACTAAGTTATATGTAGAGAGTATTAAAAAAGAAGCAATGCAAGCTTATAAAATATCAAATGTAGATGGCTTATTTTCATATTTAAATGATAGCCTTGAACATTATGATAAAAGTTGGGCTAGTTTAAAACAAATTATTAAGATTCAAGGTAATGTCACTATTGATTTAGCTAAAGAAGGCTCTAAATATACTTATTTATATATTATAGTAGGCATTAATATTTTCTCTATTTTAATTTGTTTAATAGTAGCAAAAGTACTAACAACTTATATAACATCACAGCTTGCAAAACAAATTAAGTACTTAAATTGTTTATCTTCAGGTGATTTTAAATTTAAGCTTGATAGATTTTATGATGATGACTTTGGTATTGCTATAACTACTTTAGATAAGACAAGAACATCTATTGTTGATGTCTTAAAGAAAATTATTAAAAGTGCTCAAAGAAATGAAGAGTCATTTTTAACCTTACGCGATATTATGAGTGGACTTAATATTGATTCAAAAGATATACAAGAGCAAGCTTTAACTTCAGCTGCTGCCTCAGAGGAAATGCTCTCTACCACCACAGATATTACTAAAAATTGTGAAAGAGCATCTAATGAATCAAATAGATCAAAAGAAATTACAAATGATGGTGTCTCAAAAGTTCGTCATACTATAAATAGTATTAGAGAACAAAGTAGTGAGACAAAGGAAAATGCAGAAGTCATTGCAAAGCTTGCAAAACACTCTGCAGATATTTCATCTATTGTAAGTACAATTGAGGAGATTGCAGCTCAAACTAATTTACTTGCATTAAATGCAGCAATTGAGGCGGCTCGTGCAGGTGAGGCTG
>JARHZF010000138.1 GCA_029258325.1 Anaerobiospirillum sp.
AAGGATAAATTAGAGTCTAAAGCTCAAGATGCTCTAGAGCAAATTGAAGATAGGAAGTACTATAGCTATTTAGAGCAATTTAATATTAAGCGTATAACTATAGTAGGTCTTGCTTTTTGTGGTAAAAAACTTGCCTATAAGAAAAAAGATCTAGTATTAGAAAATAGAGATTATGTAGAAGAGATTAAAAGTGAGTAAAACTACACATAATCTTTAATATATTTTTTAAAGTAGCAAATAACATATGTTATATAATAGTTCTTTGCTACTTTTTAATACTTAATTTTTTGAATATTAATCAATACTTTTAGAAGAAATAATACTTTCTTCTAAATTATCAAAATATCTTCTCTTTAATAAAAGAAATTCTTTTTAACAAAAAAAGCAAGAATAAATTGAAATACTCTTGCTATAAGTTTAAATAACTTTATTAAGTTTAAAGCGATTTTTTATTTAAAGAGCTAATGTATATCTCTTTCTTTCACCTTTATCATATGTAAGTATGAAATTTAAATTTAAAGATGGTTTATATTTTAACTGTGCTAAAGCTTGTCTTTGTAAACGTGTAGCTTCTCTTTTATTTACATCTACTCCAATACCATATCTATATATGACAGATAGATTATATTGAGATTTAGGATTACCATTATTTGCGAATTTTTTATACCACTTTATAGCCTCTTGCATGTTTTGTTCTACAACAACACCTTTTTCATAAAAAACAGCTACAGAAAATTGTCCCTCTGCATCTCCATTTTCAGCTGCAATTTTATACCACTTAAATGCTTCCTCTAAATCCTTTTTTATTATTGAACCATTTTTATAATGAATAGCTATAGCTAATTGAGTATCAACACAACCAAGATCAGATGCTTTTTTTAAAATATCTATAGTTTCTAGTCTTTTAGCTCCATCAAAATGCTTAGCATAGTTATAACCTAAATTATACATAGCTCGTATATGATTTTTATCAACATCTTTCTTATACCACTTTACAGCTTCATTTATGTCAATCTTATCAGCACAATGCTCATAGTAAATTCCCATATAAAATTGAGCATCTTCATCATCTTCTTGTATTGCAATATAAGTAATTGTAATGTTTTTGTGCAAACTAATGTACAAAAAATGTTCTATAAAAGTAATTTTACTCTTGATATTCGCAATTGGAAAAACAAAAAAGCTAAAAGGAGCTAAAGAACCACTATGTGTGATAGGAGCTTAAAATCTAAAATAATGCCCTATCACTAAAAATAAAGTCTATTATTTCATATTAAAAAGAGTTCATGGAATATTTGCGTTGTTTCTAAACAAGAAAGTACTATGTTGATTATAGGTAACAACGCAAAAATCACAAGGACTTTAAAAAGATCTAAAGGCAGATATATTGTTTGTAAAATATCTTTTATTCTTTGCTTAGAGATTTTACATTCATAAAGTTATCTTTCTTACACTTAATATTAGAAAAATTCCAATAATAAAATCAACTTTCTTTTCAATATGTTTAAAGATAGCTCTTTTAAAGGTGATATTAAAAAGTGGAGCAAAAAGATTGACTAAATAAAGGTACAAATTACTGTACTAAACATATGTGTTAATCTATCAGATAGTTTCTTTAAATATATTAATAATGAAAATATTGATATTCTTTTATCAAAATTTGGTACACTTTTATTTAATATAAAACTCCATAAAAAGTTTTATAGAAATTTAATAGAGAAGGATATTAAGCCCTCTCTCTTTTAAATTATTTTAGTTATAAGCAAATTTTAACTAAGAGAAATAATAATGTTATTAGAAATGCAAAATATATTATAATATCTAAAATCATTTAATTTTTCTCCATGTTAATATTATTATAAATGCAAATGATAGGATATCAACAATTTTTCTGATTTCAACACTTTCTACAGAAAGATTGTAGAAGTCAGCCAATATAGCAACACTATAAGCAAACAATACTTGTAATAGTATAGTAAGTTTTACTTGTTGTTGATGTTTATATCTTAATCTTCTATTTAGATTAACTGTAACTTTTCTTTTCTAAAATTAGCACCTATCTAACCTTTGTAATTTTTATACTGTTATGGAAAGCTAATTTTAAACTTTGGATCTTCTGCACCAATAAGTTTGTATAATT
>JARHZF010000096.1 GCA_029258325.1 Anaerobiospirillum sp.
TAAGAAGAAACGTGGTAGACCAAAGGGTTCATCTAAAAAGGCTAAAACTTTAAAGGATGAGACTTTAAATACTAATGCCTTAGATAATATATTAAGTGTTGATAATAACAAAGATGATATAGATACATCTTCTCAAGATATAGCTAATAAGACTATATCTACACAAGATGATGTAAATAATGATCTTATTAAACAAATACCTAAAAAGAGAGGTACTAAAACAAAAACTACTTCTAAAGCTAATAGTAATAAAGATGTTAATGCTGAAGATGTAGCTAATATTACTCATTCTATTTTAGATAATATTAATAAAGCTACTACGCAAGATCTCAATACTAGTACTTTATCAACTAAGGATGATTTATCTAATACTAATAAAAATCAAGATAAATCCATTGAAGAACTATTTTCTTTAGATAAGAAAACCCCTACTAAAGAAAAAAAGACAAGTAAAGGCAAAAAAGCATCTACTAACAAGAAAAGTAAAAATCAAAATTATATACAAACAGAGCTAGACTTTTTAAAATAGATATATCTCCACTTAATTAAAGTGTAATTAGGTGGAGTAAAAAGTTCACAGTAAATGTGCGAATTTTTATATCTAATTGATATTATTTTGAACTTGTAAGAGCTCGTTAAAGCTTATACCTTTTAAAAAAGAGATATTTAATTTTAAATCTATTTTAGTAACAATATAATTGTTGTTCTTTTATGATAGTTTTTTGAAATAGATATGATATTTACTTTATTTATACATAAGAGAAAACATTATTGTTTTTAAGTAAAAACGTAAATATCATATGAGCAAATATAAAAGTAGCAAAGATAATGTTTAAACATCTATCCTTGCTAAATTAACCTACTTTATCTCTTCAACATAAACACCATCATCATTTAAGATTAAATTTTTAGTTACCAAATATAGTAACTTTTTATTTAAACCTTTAAATAGCTCTTTATTCTTAGTAACATCTTTTATGTCAAAGAAATACTTAAGTATAGATAGATTTAAGCTCTTACCAAAACGGCGTGGTATTAAAAAGAGATTAACTATATCACCATCTTTTAAAAGTCTTTCAATAAATAAGCTTTTATCCACAAATAAAGCATCTAACTTTATATATGCTTTAAAAAGCATTTATAGAGGTTATAACTCTTTGCATAGCAATCTCATTTTTATTTAACTATTAGAATTAAATTTATCTTTTGTATATGCATACTTTAAAGCTTCTTTAAAATAGACTTTTATAAGTTAAATACATAATCTTTAAAAGCTATTTTCTCTCCTTGTCTTTTTATTGTATTTAGATCAAAATTATTTTTAAAAATATCCTTTTGTTTATTGCAATTAATTTATACAAAATCTAATATAAAGATCTATTGTTGCAAGTTTACATAATTAATTTAGGTTTTTGAAATAATGATGTATTTGAATCAAAATAACAACAAAGATGATCTAAAAACTAAAGCATATGATATTTTATATTCTATGTATGGTAGAAATGCTTCTTTTAGAGAGGGACAATATGAATCTATTGAGGCTACCCTTAATCATAAAAGAACCTTAGTTGTACAAAAAACAGGTTGGGGCAAAAGTTTAATCTATTTTATATGTACACAACTTTTAAAAGCAAAAAAAGGTGGTCTAACTATTGTTGTAAGCCCTCTTCTATCCTTAATGGATAATCAAATAGAGCAGGCTAATAAATTAAATTTAAAATGTGAGCAATTAAATAGTACAACTTATCAAAGACATCATGAAATATTACATAATATGGCTAATAAGCAGTATGACATTATATTTGCCACACCTGAAACTTTATGTAAAAGCAAAATTGTTAGTGCTTTAAGTTCAGGTTCTATTAATGTATCTCTTATTGTTGTTGATGAAGCTCACTGCATTAGTGAGTGGGGCCATGATTTTAGACCTGATTACACAAGACTAAAAGAAGTCATAACAACACTTCCTGAAAGTACACATATTCTTGCAACAACAGCTACAGCTAATAATATAGTAATTAAAGATATAATTGATCAATTTGGTGGTGATGTTTTTATATCACGTGGACCTCTTACTCGTGAATCTTTAAGTATTCAGGTAAGTGAACTTAATAATGATTATGAAAAATACGCTTTTATTTTACAGAATATAAACTATCTAAAAGGTACAGGTATAATATATTGCACTACAACAAAAGATTGTGAAAATTTAAGTGACTTTTTAAACTCACAAAATATAAGTGCAATGCCTTTTCACTCAAAACTTGATGATTATTCAAATAATGAAGCTTTATTTTTATTTAAGGAAAATAGAATCAAAGTCATTGTTGCTACAGTAAAATTAGGCATGGGCTTTGATAAAGGTGATGTTGGCTTTGTTATAAACTACAATATACCTAAGAACATAGCTCTTTGTTATCAAGAAATAGGACGAGCAGGTCGCAATATTGATAATGCTGATATTATTATCTTATCTAGTAATAGAGACTATGAATTAAATGAATACTTTATAGAAAATGCTTTCCCAAGTGAAGATGACTCTAAACTTGTCTATGAATATATTAAAAATAATAATGGTATAAACAAACTAACTTTAAGAAATGATCCAAATCTTCAATATCTAAAAACAGATAAAATTTTAGAGTTTCTTTCTTACAATGGTTTTATTTATAGCGAAAATAATCAATATTATATTGCTCCTAAACCTTATTTTTATGATAAGGAACGCTATAATGCCATCAAAGTTCAAAGATATGCTGATTTAGAAAATATGAAAAACATTCTAAATACTAAAGAGTGTTTATCTAAATATATAGCAAATCAATTAGATGATAGTGATGCAAAAAATTGTGGTAAATGTATAAACTGTAGACAAAGACTACTATTTAACACAATTCTTAACAATGATGCTTTAAATAAAGCAAAATATTTTATTGATACTTGTAAAAATTCACAGTAAATGTAAAAGTTTGCTCTTGTAAAAGCACATAGGTAAATGTACAAATTTTGGTATTAAATTTGTACATTTATAATTTAGATGAAATTAAAATACTCTCTTATGTGAGATTTATGTTGTTTCTGCACAAGATTGCACTATGTTGTTTTAAGTAACAACAAAAAAATCACAAGTACTACATAAGTAAAACTTAACACTTATATATTTTTGTAGAATACATGTTTAAGGATATATTAAATACTTAATATATCCTTAAAATCTTTATACCATCTCTCGTCCTGATATGGTAATCACACAAGTTATATCAAGTTTATTACCATTATTATAGTTTTGTGCATTAGCATTATTAGCTAAAACCCTATTTCTGTCTTCTTGTGTCCATAAGAAAACATCACTAACAACAAAAGAATGTAAAGAAGTTATACCTTTATTTTTCATCATATTAGGAATAGAGCTAGCTCGTGATAGTTTACCTATCTTTACATTACTTTGTTTATAATAGATAAAACCATCTGCTGTAATGGTCACTAAATCACCCCTTTTAACAGATGTATACACAAAATTAAAAGTATCAAGATTATATTTATCTATAAAATCAAGGTGATAACATTTTAATGAATTATCTTTTTCGTAAATATACGCATTTTTAATACTACTTTCAAAAGGTACTTTGTTTAAAATAGCTATCTCTCTTGAACTTACACCTGAAAATAAGAACTTCTTAGCTCTTGTTTTTGCTACATAATAAAGACGTCTCTCCTCATCTATATAATCTTCTATATTAGAAGCATTACCACTAATAGCTCCTAAAGGTAAATTAACATTAGATGGCATAGTATATACAATGTCATACTCAAGACCTTTAACCTTATGTATAGTAGAGATAATAATCTCAACTCCATTAAAATCTAAAATATGACTATCTTTATATAGATCATATATTTTTAAGATTTCCTCTTCAGAATTTGATGCTATATCTTTATAAAGAGAAGCAAAATCTTTATAGGTTACATTAGGCTTAATATCTATATTGTTTTTAAACTCATCAATACAATACAATGCTAATACATAGGCATAGTCAAGATAGAGCTTATCAAGAACATCTTTTTTTGCTAAATTTGTAAAAATAGTCTTAATCTTCTTCTTTAAATCATTTTTATAAAGATCTATATTACTATCTAGATAATATGTTTTTTCATATAAGTAATGAAACTCTCTTAAGTTAAAGAATTTAAATAAACTATTTGACTGAATGGTAACTCTAACATTTAGATTGTTCATATCAACATAAGATTTAATATAATTATAAACCTCAAAGACCTCAGCATTAGTTCTACATAAAAGAGCTATATTACAAATATCCTCATTTTTATATTTATTATTATTCTTAATGCAATCTAAAACTGTATTCATAGCAGCTTTAGTAAAATCTAATAAAGCTGTTTCTTCATTTAAATTAAATGAAAATACATGCTTATTACTCTCATTGCTATCATCATGCTCCTTAGTTGATCTTATATCCTTCATCTTAGCATTATAAATATACTCTTTTGCAACATCTAATATAGATTGATAAGATCTATAGTTTAATGTTAGATATTTATAGATGATTTTATCCTCTAAAGTATTAAATAAGTCCCTATAGTATGTAGCTGGGTTCATAGCATCTTTCACACTTATAGTACTATCTTTGATTTTGTCATAACCATAAATACTTTGATTTAAATCACCAATTACAAATAAAGAGCAAGCATAAGTAGATAAAATCTCATAAATGGTATCAAGACGTGTTCTTGTAATATCCTGAAACTCATCAATTAAGATGCACTTTAAATTTGGAAAAGCTGCCTTTAAAACACTTTTATCCTTTTTTATATATTCTAATAGATATGTCTCCCAAGTACTTAACTCCTTATCATCAAGTTCTTTGCCACAAATAACACGAGCAAGTTGATGATAGTTATAAACACGCAACTTATGTGTAAGCTTTGAAAAACCAAGTTGTGAAAATATAGAGTAAAGTCTATCTTTAAGCTCAATAACTACAGCTCTATTGTAGGCAATAACTAAGATTTCAGATGGATCTATGTTTAACTTATAAATAAGCTTGGCACAACGTAATACTAAAAGATGTGTTTTACCTGTACCAGGTCCTGCAATAACATTAATATTTTGTGTAGCAGGTAGATCATAAATCTCTTTTTGCTCTTTATTGAGCTCATTTTCTTTTTCTTTTATGATATTTTGTGTAAATTCAGTTAAAGAAATATACATTGTTTGAGGTGTTTTATGATTATCTACAAAAGATACATAATCAATAGCATCTTTACACTTAAAATATTCATTTAAAAACTTCTTTTGTTTAACTTTATCTGTAGAGCTAAACTCCTCAAGAGCATAAGATCTTAATTTCTTAATATTATCAATGTCTCTAAACTCTTTTAGCACATTTAAGTCATGAATATTATAAGGATATGGCTCTACACCATCTTTTTTAAGATCTTCTATAACTTTTTCATATTCTTCAATACTTTCATAGATAGGCTCTTCAATTAATTCACTAGGTCTAATACAAATAGACTTATTTAAAGATGAAGTTTTATCAATAATATTTAATATAGCAAGAATATGCAAAGCTGCATTATAGTCAGAAAAACAACAATCAAATAACTTTATACAAATATCACTTTGAGAAAAAAGATTTTGTCCTTTTTGATTATTATCTAAGATAAAATAAAAAAGTTCAAAAGCTTTTTCTAAAATATATGAAATCTTATTTTTTTCAGATTCTACTATAGATTCTTTTTCTAAAGAAGAATTCTTAATTATTATTTTAAAATAAGTAACATCATTAATAAGTTGTATAAAACAATCTAAAATAAAAGAAAATCTTTTTTGTAGTAGTTTAGATAGTTCCATTAAAACAACTTTCTGACCATCTAGACCTACTTTATATAAGGTTTTACTATCTTTGTTTTCATTTAAAATAAATGCTTTAAGATCTGTTATCTTAATATTATTTTCATGATTATTATTTAAATATGAAATAAAATCATTAAAGATCTTATTAAAAAATTGCATCATATCATCTTTATAAATATATGTATCCTTATTAGCATTATTTGATGCAAATTTAGGTGAGATTTGACTTGAACCTAACTCTTTATATTTAAGAATTTCTGTTATGGAATTACTTTTACATACAAGATGAATATTACTATAAAGATAAATGATATTATCTTTATGCATCTTAAATAAGCTAGATAATACTTCTTTATAAGGATTATTTGATGTGTATTTATCTATTTTTGATGCTTGTATTCCTACATTTTGACAAAGCTCTGATAAAGTTACATAATTTAACTCATTGTAATCAAGATTATTTTTGTCTACTTTTTTACGAAGATAAGATAAAGTTGCATGATATACCAAATCATCTTTTTTAATTTCTTCTAATTTAGATTTAATCTCTTCAGAATCTTTTAATAATTTAAAAGATATAATAGAAAGATGCTTATAAAGAACTTTAATACGATCTAAACGTTCTAAGAAATAAAGATTTTGCTCTAAATTACTTTGATTTTCCTCTATAGAAAAACAAGAACCTAAAGGTAGATATTTATTTTTTTCTATATAGAAATTAATATCTTTATTATAAAATTTCTCTACATAGGATATTATGCTTTTACGTAAAGACTCAAACTCTAAAGGTGTAATATTATTTACATGATCTAAATCGCGATATTTAATAAAGATTTCACGCTCATAAATACACATATTATTATTAATAAAACCTTTATTGTTAGCCTCTTTTGTTGTATAAACAGCAACGTTAGTCCTTGCTATTTCTTGAAGATATGACTCTATATTTTTAGGTGGATTTAATTGAATTACACTATGTACATAGTTAAACTCAACACTTAAAGATAAGGTCATAGTACTAAATAAAACTTTAATCTTACCTTCTTTAAAATCTTGTAAGATACGATTTTTTTCAATTTTATTTAAACTTGCATAAAAACATGCTGTATGTCCTAGTGTATTTCTTTCATTAAAGATATTAACTAATTCTTTGCATAAGTTTTTTTTACGACAAAAAACTAAGACACAACTTTCGTCAGTTACAAAAGCTTTTTTTATATTATCCTCTAAATAATCACAAAAGATTTTTTCATCAACAGTTGAAAACTCATAAGGCATAAAGTTTCTTTCAAGATTATGCGGTGTTGGATCGTCTATTGCTAAGTTAAGACCTACACGCTTGAACTTTAATTCTAAGAGTTTTTCAAGATATAAGATAATATGATCTGTGGCATTTGGTGATATAAAGATTAATTTTAAATTTTCATTTTTATCTTTTAAATCTTTAATATCATTAAGAGCATGCATAAAATCTACTCTAAAGTCAAAGCCATATTCAAAAGCACAATGAGCTTCATCAAAAATAATATAAGCTAGATCTTCTTTAATTGAATGTAGTGCATCTTGAAAATCCTTATTTCTAAAACGCTCTACTGTTATAAATAAGATATTTTTACCAGAAGGTAAGTCTTTATCATTAGAAAATAATTGTAAAGTGTCTTTATTTAGTTTTACTGTTTTATTTGAAGTGAGACTACCTACAAAGTCAGTAAAATTTAATGTTTTAAGCTTATTTACTTGCTCTTCAATGGCAAGAACAGATGGCATAATAATAAGAGCTTTTTTACTTATATCTTCTTTACACTTAAGAATAGTAGCACCTTCATACATAAGAGAGCTTAAACTATCATTTTGTTTTATTATAAATAAAGAAGTATTAGTATCATCTAAAATAATATCTAAAGCTTCATCTATTTCACTTGAATAGCTAGTATCTTTAGGTTTGAAGATATCTAAGATAATTTTCTTGTTATCTTCTTTTTTAAACTTAGATGAATAATTTTTAATAAGATCTGAGTATTTACATTGTACTTCTTTTATATAAAGGATATAGTCTAAATTTGATGTAAATACTTCTATAGGATAAGTACATATATTGTCTATAGTCTTATTAAGAGTAAACTTATCATTTAAAACATCTAATAAAAATATATTAGCCTTAAGATTGTATAAAGATAAGTTGTCATAAAAGATAGTTAAATCTTGTATATAATCTTTATTTTCACAATCAAAGTCTTTTACATCATCACTTTGTTTAAGATCTGTTTTTAGAAAATCTTTACTTCTATCTAATCTATCAAAGATATAATTTAAATTAAGAGAACTAAAATCCTGAAAAATAGAATTTGTATCATCTCTATCTATAATTAAAAGTAACTTTAAATTACCATCTTTTAAACTACCTTCTTTTAAAGATATATAAGTATTTTTAAACTCATCTTTATCTGTATAAATAGCAAGCTTAAAATCTTCATTCTTAAAGTGTGTAATAGCACTACTATGATCTTTAGAGTCAAGATTTATCTCATCTAGATTCATTGTCTTATGTTGAGCATAGGTATTAGCACATTCTTGCAGAGCTTTTGCTAAATCCTCAATAAAGTTATGTTTATATTCATTTGTATATATATTATTTACAATATAAATAGATGGCTCATTTAAAGTTTCAATAAGTTTAATAAGACAAGCACTTTGTTTTATATAATAAAGTTGACTGAAGATATCATCATATCTTATAGAGCTTATAAAAGAAGGTTCTTCTTTATATCTTTTAACTAGATTTAAAGTAAAAGCTTTGTTATAAGTTTTACTTTTTGATAATTTTTTTATATCAGTAAAATCTTTATGCTTAAATTTAATATTATTACACTCACATTGTGCTTTTAAATAGTCTTTAAACTTAAGGTTTAAACTTAAGATAGGAGTAAAGACATCATCTTTTCTTTTGAGATAAAGATCTATATCTAAAAAGCCATTAAAAGTCTTAATAAGACTTTCTATTAAATTATTATTTAAAAGTAAAAGAGCTTCACTTGTATCTAGCTTTACTTTATCTGTTAAAGTACGTAGATATTTTTGTAACTCATTTTGTATATTCTCATCTTCTAAATCTAAAATAAAATTAAAGACAAGTGTTTCTTTATTATCTAGATAAAGAAGTGAGCTATCTTTAAAATTAGATAATAATATGTCACTATCTAAAAAGCTGTGTAAATTTAAAAGATAAAGGCTATTTTTAGAAAAGTCTTTTAAGAAATTAAAATCATCTTTTAACTCTATCTCTTTATCTTTATAGATAAGTTTATTATCTAATATATATGGTGCACGTAATTTATACTTATCTACTAAAGTCTTATTGAGATAATGATCTTTTATATAAGGATTTATATTCTTAATGTAGGCACTTTTATCCTTTTTTATAAAATCTTTTAAAAAGACACTAGTAAAAGAACTATCAGTATCTATAGAGTAAATCTCATCATTATTTAAAAATTGTGATGAGATAAAGTATGATTTAAATAAAGATGAAATCTTAAGTAAGATAAGATCTCTTGATACAATAACATTATAATTATCATTAATAAGCGTATTTAGATCAGCATAAATGTTTGAACTTTTATCTTTTATAAATTGAAGATAAGAGTCCATTACGAGCATAAAAATATTATTATCTTTATTTTTTAAAGATGCATATAAAGTATTTACTATCTTATAGATATTACTTTCTGCAAAGGCTTTATTATCTACAAGTTTATATAGCTCAAATAAAAAGTGATCTACATAAAAATCACTAATATTGTTATTTAGATAAGAATTTTTATTCTCATAATGCTTATCCTTACTACTTAAAACATCTTTATATAAGAGAGCAATTTTTGCTTTATAGATATCTTCTTTTATAAGTAAACTATCTAAAGACTCAAGTGTAAAAGTACTATTATTAAA
>JARHZF010000009.1 GCA_029258325.1 Anaerobiospirillum sp.
AACTTCAAATACTTTTAAATGGAGGTTCTATAGAAGGAGCTATTAATCTTACTTCAACATTAGATCAAAAGTTAAATCAAAATGAAATTTGGTCTCTTTTATTCTTTGCAGGCTATCTAACTATTGATGATAATGCACATACCAAACTTAAAATACCAAATAAAGAAGTAGTTACAGATTTAAAAATAATACTTAAAGATTATATTTAATACCTCATCTATATTTGAGGATTTATGCTATTTTAACTAATAATTTCCAAGAAGTTTGCAAGAGACTTTAGTATTTTCTTTGAGCAAAAAGTAAGTTTTAAATCTTGTTATTAGAACAAAGAAAGATAATAAAGATACAAATAATGCCTATAAAATGATTGGAAATGCTGTACCTATAAGTCTTGCTTATGAAATTGCAATGGCTATTAAAATGTTTTTAGAGAACAATGGCGATAAAGTTATTGGCATTAAAGATTAAATCAAAAATTGAATGTTAATTGCTTTTACAAAAGCCCCTTAAGAGATTTAAGAGGCTTTAATCCTATGTATTTTTAGTTAATTCTTTCAAAAAGCTCTACTGTCTTACTTACTTTTTCATATTGAACTGGCTTTATATCACCAAGCTCTTCTTTATGTAATTGTTTATATAATCTCTTTGCACATAGAATTTTATTTTTCTCATAAAAACGTAATTCATTATCATCTAAAGATCCTTTTGTTTCTGCAATTAAATAAATATGCTTTTTATCATTCTTTTTTGCAACTATTGCCCAATCAGGACTGTATTTCCCAATAGGTGTAGGAATATAAAAAGATTTAGGTAACTTCACAAATGCACAAATTTCCTCTGAAATATCTAAAGCATCTGCAAAGTCTTTTTCTATATTACTATCTAACATTAAAAATCTAGTAGCATGCTTTTTATAAGATTCACAATCTTGCTGATACTCACCAATATTAGATTCTATGAAAATATCCATTGAATATTTATCATCTAAAAATGAGTATGAAATATTCTTAATGATAAGTGAAGCTTTCTCTGACTTGATTAAATGACTTACATTACATACAAAGTTTTGAGGGTTTTTGGCAAATAATTTATATTTATCCTTATCTATACCCTTTAAAATATCAATAACTGTTTTTCTTGTAATATTAGAATCCTTTGCAATCTTTTCTATATAGTCAACTAAAGATGCATTTTCATTAGTAATACTATAGTTATAATAGCGAGATACACTATTTTTAAATTCACTAAAGTCACTTTGAACACCTTCTTCTACAAGAACTAAAGTATTAGTATTAACTGTTAGATTATCATTAATAGATTTAATTGATGCATCAATTAGATCTTTTGTTGAATAATTTACAGTATAAAAATACTTATGATTAATTCTATCCCAAAGTTCTAAGAACTCTTTAGTATTTGCTATATCTTGAAAAGTATTTTTGCTTATCTTGGTCTTTCTTGCATCTTTACAAATATCATCTTGAATTGAGGATGAAGCTTCCTTGTCATAAGATGCTTTAAGTAAAAGAAGTAAAGAAGTCTCAACATCTTTATACTCAATTGGAATTGCTAACTTTTCTTTTTCTATATCTTTTTTACAAGAATCTTTGATATAACCATTTGCATCAATACAAGCATTATCCTTTAAGAAACTTACTATTTTCTTAGCATCTTCTTTACTTAAGGTATGCTCATTACCTTCTTTATCAAGAAGTACTTTATTTTCAAAATACTCTACATTTATTGCAAATACTCTTTCATGTAAACACTCTAAACTTTCTTCTTGTAATGAGGTTACAAAGTCTTTATAACTTTCATTTGCTATTACAGTTAAAGTATTTAATCTATGAAATAGATCAATATCAGAAATTTCATCTGTATCTTGTCTAATACCTTCTTTGTTTACACAAATACGAAGACCACGACCTATTTCTTGTCTCTTCTTATCAGATGATTTTGAATTTCTTAAAGTACATATCTGAAAGACATTAGGATTATCCCAGCCCTCTTTTAAAGCTGAGTGTGAAAAGATAAATCTAACATCAGTCTCAAAACTCATTAATTTTTCTTTATCTTTTAAGATTAAATCATAAGCATTAACATTAGATATTTCATCTTCTTTCTTACTACAATTTACATCCTTACCATCTTTATCTCTAGAAAAATAACCTAAATGAGTTGCTTTTACATCAATCTTCTTTAGATATTCTACATAATCTTTATTAGAGCTTTTGTCTTGAAGTACTAAAGCAACTTCATTTTTATACTCCTCTTCAAATGTAGTCCATAAAAAAGCAGGATCAAAACCATTATCATTTGTATGATAGTCTTTATAATTTGCAACCTCATCAATAAAGAATAAAGATAAACATTTAATGCCATGTGCAAATAAAGATTCTTCTTTTTGTAGATGAGATCTTATAGTTTCTCTTAACTGTAATCTTTGCAGTTCTTCTTTATCAAGATTAGATAAACTCTCTCCTACACTTAATTCAACACCATTTAAAAATGTTATTTTGGAATTAAAAGCATCAATTAAATTGATAACAAAACCTTTATATTGATCTAAGTTAGACTCTTGATAAAGATCATCTCCATGCTTAAAAAGTTTTGTTATTCTCTTAACTTCACCTTTTGCTGTTTGAATATCTAAAGAAATTAAAGCCTCAGGTGCTTTATTGCTTATCTTTATTTCCTCTAAATATAAATAATTAGATGTGCCACTTAGATTTTTAAAACTAAAACCCTTAACCTCTATACGTTTTACTAAATTTTGTTTATAAGCATCTAATGGATCTAACATATAGATCTTATTATGAGCTACAGCATGAGTTGCTGAAAAATTTAAGGTAAATAAAGGATTTAAATTCAGTATAGATTGTATTGATTTGTCTGATTTTGTGTTTTGAGGCTCATCAATAATAACTATTGGATTATTACCTTTAATAAGATCAATAGGTCTAAAAGAGAAGAAATCATCCCTCTCCTCATACATTATATTTGTTGTATTTTTTTTAGGTTTGGTTGTTGTAACATTTTTGTTTTTTTGATTTCCATCGTTAAACTTATTAAATGACTGAATATTGATAATAATGACATTAATATCTTGATCAGAACCTTTTGCAAAATCTAATATTTTACTATAGTTTGATGCTAACTTCTTACTATCATAAACAAAGACAGATGCCTTTTTTTGATATTGTTTATAAAAGTGCTCTTCTAAAATTTTAAAGCTTTTATATACCCCCTCTCTTATAGCAACAAAAGGAACAACAACAATAAATTTATTCCAACCATATACTTTATTTAGTTCAAACATAGTCTTTATATAGACATAGGTTTTACCTGTACCTGTTTCCATATCTATATCAAGCTCACATGCACCTAAATAATTATGAAGTTTTGGAGAAATCTTCAAGTTATTTACTTTTTGAATATCATTAATATTTGCAAGTAATTGTTCTGGAGATAAGCTTAATCTATGATTTCTGTAACCTAATACTCCAAAATTAAAGAGATCATCTTTCTCTTCATTACTATCAAGTCTATATTGACTGTTATTCTTATAAGCTTGTCCTTTAAAAACATCAACTATATTAGCAACAGCCTTTATTTGATATTCTTGATTTTTAAACTGTAACTTCATCTTATAACACCCTTATATTTGTATGTTTACTATTCTCTTGCTCAAAGATTTGACTTATATTGTCTAAAAGTGCATCATCGCTATCCTCTTTATGAACAAGAGCTTCATATAAAACAAAATACTCAGGCTTACACTTAGCTATTTGAATAACTACATCTGTATTAATGTTTCTTCCATCAAAACTATCAAAACATGCAATAAGGAAATTATCTCTTACAAAGAATACCTCAACATCATTAATAAGCTTTACTTCATACTTTGAGTTTAACTCTAAACCAAGCTCTAACATTACTTGGAATAAAAGATCTAAACTAGTTCTATCTTCTTTTTTTAAAATTAATGCTTTGTCTAAATCACTTTGTAATGTTTCTTTTATTGAAAAGAACTCTTTTTCCATATTAGGAGTATCTAATTTAAATACTCTAAAACCAGTATCTAAATTTTTATTTACAGAGCTTTCTTTTATCTGCACTCCTGCTCTTTTAATACGCTCCTTACCTATATCACAAATAGTTTTATACCCAGCTTTATACGCTTCAGATCCTTCTTTTGTATTCTCTGGTATTTGTACTAATATAAATTTTCTATTTCCATTATCTTCTGAGTTTAATTGCATAACAGCGTGAGCTGTTGTAGCTGAACCAGAGAAGAAATCTAAAATAATTGAATCCTTATCAGAATATAATGAAATACATCTTTGAATTAATTCAATTGATTTTGAATAGTCAAAAACATGTGTATTTTCAAATAATTCTTTTAATTTCTTTGTTGCATCTTGAGAGTGTCCAACATCTGTATACTTCCAAATAGTCATAGGAGTTACTGTTTGTTTTACTTCACTTAAAAATCTTTTTTGTCTTGGAACACCTTTACCATCTTCTCCAAACCAGACCCTATTATCTTCTAACATTTCTTTAAATTTGCTTTCTGATACTCGCCAGCTTCTACCATTAGGTGGAAAACAACCTCTTCCAGATGGAGTGACAATTTCATAAATATTACTCTCAACTGCAGGTCCTACAGAAAAATTATCTGATTGCCATACTCCTCTAGGATCATTATCTGGATTTGAATATCTATCATTTGTATCTTTACTTCTTTCTAATCCATTACATATAGATAAATCTTTATTTTTAGAATAACACATTATGTAATCATGACTTTCAGAAAAATGTTTTTTAAGATTTACAGGTGCAAAAGCTCTTTCCCAAATAATTGTTGCTATAAAATTTTGCTCACCAAAAATCTCATTACATATCTTCTTTAAATTATCAACTTCATGATCATCAATAGATATAAAGATAACACCATCATCTCTAAGTAAATCTTTTGCTACCATTAATCTTGGATATATCATATTAAGCCAATTA
>JARHZF010000162.1 GCA_029258325.1 Anaerobiospirillum sp.
TGGCGACAATAGTGCTGTAGACCCACCTGTTCCCATACCGAACACAGAAGTGAAATGCAGTAACGTCGATGGTAGTGCAACGTACGATTGTGCGAGAGTAGATCATCGCCAGGCTAATGAATAATAAAGGAAGCCACTCATAAGAGTGGTTTTTTTTGCCTAAAATTTATTTTAAACTCTAAGTAATTTTAAGCCTTACTAGATAACTACTTGTTTTATAAAGTTATAACAGATATAAAGATATAAACTCTTTCTATACAACATCTTGTTAAGATTATAGATAAAATTAAAGATTTTGTTTTTAAGCCTATATGTTAGAGCTATTAAAGGCAACATGGATAGACTAAGTCTTTGTGATTTTCAAGTTCTATCTTATGTAGAAATAAAGTAAATTACAGTTAAACTATTAAAAGATTATTTATTAATATAAATCTATACATTAATTTAAGTAATATATAAAAGGTAAGAAAGAAAAGATTAAGATCTTTTAATAATTCTATTGAGATTTTCCTATAAGGTAGATAGCTAATAGTTTGCATTTACTATATATTCTTTTTTATATGATCTTAATTTAATTTTGAGGAAATAAGAGATTAAAAGAAAGATCTATCTGTATTTATGTCAAATATATCTCTTGTAGAGATTTTTATTAGGACTTAAAAAAATCTATTTAGTAAAGGTTTATTTATTAATTTTAATTATCTTTAGATATGTATAAGATAGAGTTGTTTTAAAAAAGAAGATAGCTAATTTGAAGCACTTTTAATGAGCATTAATACTTATTTATTTGTAAAGAATAAAATATATTATATAATTGAATTATATATTTTTTTATATTAAAAAGATAAATTTTTATTATAATTTTGTTATATTTTATTTAAGTAAACTAAATCTTTAGTTCTTAAATAAGAAAAGCCACTAAAAGTGGCTTTTAAAACTAGATTAGAGATAATAAAAAAATTTTTATTATTTAGCATATTATAAATCTATAATATACTAATGTCAATAAAGTTATCTTTATTTAAAATATTTTAATATAATAATATTATTATCCTTTATTATTATTTTAATAAACATTTATATAATTAAATTAATGAAATATATTTTTATAATTTACTTTTATATATAAAATTTATTTTCAAATATAAAAAATCCCACTTAAATGTGGGATCTTATTGTACTTTAAATAAGTTATTTAACAATCTTACTTAAGATAAAGCTGCCAAAAGCATTACCAAGAACAACAATAGCTATTCTTAGAACAATATCAAAGCTAATACCTGTCTTTGCTAAAGTTAGATAGCCTACATCTGCCACACAGTGTTCAAAACCGCCTAAAATAAAGAGCATAATAGGCATAATAACAAAGATAGGGTTTGTAGTTTTCTTATAACCAAAATAAGCTATATTCATCATGGTACCACAACCTATACCTAATATGAACATAGACATATATGAGTCATTTAGTTTAATTTCAGCTAGAGATTGAGCATAACTAAAGTCTAAACGAGTAAAGGTAAATAAATAGCAACAGATAAAAATACCCAAAGCATTAATTAAAAACATTGCTATTAATTTTAAAGTGGTCTTTGGTACCCAATCACCTACTTTACCTGTATATAAGTAGTATTCTTTTACAATAATAGTCATAAGACCTAATGCGAAAAGGAAAGAGCCTACGTAGTGATTTTTACAATAAATGTAAATAATTACACCAAAGCCAATCATAATACCTGCAATAAATGATTTCATAACAAAATCATACATTTCTTTATTTATCATTTAACACCTAATTAAAATTGAAAAAAATTTGCAAAAAGTTGTGTTATTTTACAGAAAAAATAAAAAAATTACATATTAACTTAGTAACTTTAATAAAGTTTTTATAAAATCTACTATATTAATCATAGAATTGTAGCTAATTTAGTTTTATTATAGATAAACAAGAATGAGTTGAATCAATATAGAATAAGAACTCATTGCTGTTTTTACTAATAACTATATGTAAGAGAGTTTTTATGAAAAAAATAAATGCTATAAAAATGGGATTATTATCTCTAGCTTTATGTTCATCTATGTCTTTAGCAGCTAATGCTCCTGAAAAGAGAGTTTATAATGATGTAGATATATATGCTTTTTTCCCATATCTAAGTGATGATTTCACTCAATCTCTTGAGAAATCTTTAAATACAGTAGCAAAGAATAGTAATTTAAATATTAATATTCAAAGTGCAGATAATAATACAGAAAATCAAGTAGCACAGATAAAGGATGTTATTAAGAATAATGCTAAAAAGAGAATTACGCTTTTAGTTGATCCTGTGCAAGTAGGTGGTGGTGAGGAAATTGCTTTAATGGCTCAAAAAGCAAACTTACCAATTGTATTTTTCCATAGAAAACCTGCAGATCCTGTTTTAAAGGGAGATAATAAGGTTTTATTTTTAGGTCACAATAATGAGCAAGCAGGCAAGCTTCAAGCATCTCTTTTACAAAGTTATCTAAAGTTCCATAGTGATTTTGATAAAAATGGTAATGGCAAAGTTGACTATGTTCTTTTTAAAGGTGACACCTCAAACTATGAAACAGATCAAAGAACATTAGCATTTGAGGAGAAGTTAAAAAGAGATAATGTTGTTATAAATAAGCAATATGAAAAGCATTGTTTTTGGTCACGTACTAATGCTAAAGCTTCAATGGAGGAAGCAATAAATACAGTAGGTCTTGAAAATATTGAGGCTGTTATTTCAAACAATGATGAAATGGCTTTAGGTGCACTTGAAGCTTTACAAGAGCATGGTTTTAATCTTGAGGGTAATACAGATAGTAGCAAGTACATTCCAATCTTTGGTATAGATGGAACAAGAGAGGCTATAATGGCTATACAAGATGGTGAAATGGAAGGCACTGTATTTTTAGATGAGAGAAAGATGGCTAAGATTCTAGTTAGAATTGCTATAGCTAAGTGGAATGATATTGCTATAACATCAAAACTAGTAGGTGTTCCTATGGAAGATAATGAATTAAAGATTCCATATAAAGTAATAAGTAGACAACAATTTTTAAGAAAATAATTAAAAAGATTTAATTATTTTTTAATAAGGATTTAATAAATGTTTTGTTTATTAAATCCTTTTTTTATTTTTATAAACAAAAATGGAAAAAAATATTATTTTTTAATTTTCTAGATTTTTCTTTAATTTGTTTTAATAATTGTTTTTTGTTATAGTTAAACTTTGTGTAAAGTGTAAATGTTTTTGTAATTTATTGTTATACTTGCTTTTTATAATTTATTTTAGTTTATTCTTGATTCTTTAAATAAATTATATCTTATATATCAAAGTATTTTCAAAGTTAAATAAAGTAAAAATAAGTACACAAAGTGTTGATTAAGTTATATTATAAAACCACTGTTTTAAGCTGTTTATAGGCATTATCTTTAAAAATTGATTATAAGTTTTTAAATTTAAATTTAACAAAGTATATTTTTAAATTTTTTGATTTTTACTGACAAAATATAAAAAAATGAATGTTTATTTATACCTAAAAGTGATCTTGATCAAATTTTTTTACATTGTTAAGTAATTTTTAAAAAAAAAGAGAAATAAAAAAAATTTCATTTTTTATATGTTAATGAATATATTTTAAATATATTGTGTTATTTTTTTATAAAATTAATATTTTATTTACTTGTGTATTTTTTAATAAAACAAAACTGACTAGACTACTTTATTTTTTATAATGATAATATTTATTATTTTTAATTAAAGCATATTATTTTATTTATGATTTAAATTTAGTTAAAAATCAAAATATATTTTATGATTGCTAATGAAGTAAAAATTATATTAAATGTATATTAAAAAAGTTTACATTTGTAAATTTTGAAAAATTACAAGATCTCATTTTTGATTTTATGCAATGAAATAAATAAATGAAGAAAATCAAGAAGTGAGAAATATTATTTTTAATTAATATTTTTCTTGTTATTTAATCTATAGATAATTTTTTAAAAAAAATTAAATTTACTAGTAGTAATTTTTATTAAAATCAATTATTTATTTTTTATGTAAAAGCACATGTATTTCAATGTTTTTGAGTAAAAATGCGATGGGTGTCACATTTTTACTATGTTTGTCAAAAAAGAAAATAACACTTCCCTTTTCAAAATTGCTTATATTGATCTTTGTAAAATGTCTATATACAATACTATTAAATAAACAATCTTTAAAAGATAAAAACTTAAAGAATGTTTATTTATATTTATTCACGATTGTTTTTTTATAAGTAAAAGTTAGAAGGTGTTTGAAAATGAATGGTAAACTATTTCAAAGAATTCGCCAAGGTTTAGGTCTAACAGCTGCAGAACTTGCAGAAAAGTTAAATGTATCTAAAGTTTATATTTCTATGATAGAAACAAATAAGCGACCTGTTTCTGAACTTCAAGAGCTAAAGATAAAGGCTTTATTACGTGAAGCAATTTCAAATAACAATGACGAATTTTTCCGTCTTGTTTTTGCAATTCGTGATGATAGTGATGTTAGAAAGTACAATACTAACACAAATAGCTACCAAGGCTATCACAACAACTTTTAATTAAAGTTGTCTTTATATTAGATTTAGAGTTTAAGAAAAAGAATACCTCATATTATATAATTAGTTATATTACCCTGTAGAAGGCAAGTTTTAGTAAAACTTGCCTTTTCATTTGTTAAGATAAATAATTTTGTAAACTTACAAACAAAGTTTATAAATCTCAATAACTTTATTCTTATCTAGTGGGGCAAAACAATCTTTTAAAGAACAAACAGTACTTGCATGCTCTGCCATTTCTTCAAAATGTCTATCATCAATATTAAAATGAGATAGATTTGTCTTTATATTAATTTCCTCATAGAAGTCATCTAATGCTTTAATGCCTTTTCTTGCCATACTATATAGATCATCTTCATAAGCTATAT
>JARHZF010000059.1 GCA_029258325.1 Anaerobiospirillum sp.
GTCAACAACTTTTTTAAGTTTTTTTAGTGAACAAGATTAATTATATCAAAAGAAAGCCTTATTTTATATGACTTAGCTCACAATAAAAAATTTTTATTTTTTTTTAAAATAAACTATATTTTTAAATTTGAATGTATAAAAAAATATAATAATTAAAACTTATAAATAAAGGCCAAATTATTTGCATAATTTGACCTTCATTTATTATTAAGAGTAAAGATTAATTATTTTACAGAAACTTTAACAACAACCTTAACTACATCCTTTTTAATACCATTATATGCAATTCTTGGTTGGTGAGCTTCCTCTGGTGGTACTACAACAATATCACCTTTTTTAATATTTACTTGTGTATAGAATTTTGGTGTCTTAAAGAAGTAACAATCAGCCTCTGGCATATCTTCATCTTTTTCACACTCTTCACGTAGAGCATAACCAAAAGCTTCTTCGCCCTCTGCCATAAATTGAATGTCAAAATAATCATTATGTGCTTCAAAACGAATCTTATCAAAATCTGTAGTTTCGTAACGTTGTACTAAAGCAAATACACCTTCACAAATATCATAACGACCATTTTCTAACTTGGTAGCATCATTGTTTGCTAACCAATCGTAAGCTTTTGTAAACTTCTCTTCTAAATAGTCATATTTTTTTGCTAATTTTAATGATGCAACTAACATACAATCTCCTAACATAAAAAATGAAATGTTTTTTCAAAACTATCCATATTATGGACTGTTATTTTTAATTTTTCTAGTAAAAAAATCTAAAAATCCAATGTAGATAACATTTTTTTAAATTATTTTGTAAATTTGTAACATTTTACTAATTCATTATCTAATGAATATAAGCTAATGTTATCCTCATTAATAATAGCAAAACCAGCCTTTGTACCACCTTTTGGTATAGTTGTAGAACCTGGATTTATATTTATAACACCACTTTCCTTTTCAAAGATACCAGCTATATGTGTATGTCCAGATAAAACAATATCACCTCTTTTTAACCCAAGCTTCTCAATATCCTCAATAGTATCTATAGGATGTAAATGACCATGAGTTAAAAAAATCTTTTGTATCTTATTTTCATAACTTTGAAATATATAAGAATATGGTGCATTACATGGAAATGAACACATCATAGAGTCAACTTCACTATCACAATTGCCTCTTACAGATATTATCCTATCTTTGTATGAGTTAAGTATAGACGCAGTCTCTTTCGTATCATAACTTTTAGGAAGATCATTTCTAGGTCCATGATTTAATAAATCACCTAGTAAAATTAAAAAGTCACATTTATAAAAATCAAAGAAATTAAGAGCACTTTTTAATTCAAGAGCACCACCATGTATATCAGATAAAACCATATATTTCATATATATAACCTTTTTAGATTAAATTTAGTTATACTATTATACACTATAGGATTTTTTAATTTTACTAAAGAAGTTCATGTGAAATTTACGTTGTTTCTACACTAGAAAGCACTATGTTAGTTTAAGTAACAACGCAAAAATAACAAGGACTACTAAAGACTTAAAGTCTATCTTTTAAGGTATATATATGCAAAAAACTAATGAAAATAAATTTTTAATTGCCTCAATTTGCTTATCAAATTTCTTTTCATCTTTTAATGGCTCTGCTATTAATATTGCTATACCTAATATTGCAAATGACTTTCAAGTACAACCTCAATCTATAACATGGGTTATAAATGCTTTTATTATAACTGTAGCTCCTTTTCTTTTAGGAGCCTCTGCACTAGCTCGCCGTTTCTCTTGCTATAGAATTTATGCTCTAGGTGTTTTTTTAGGATCTATTTCATCTTTACTAATTACCATAAGTCCAAACTTTATATCCTTAGTTTTATTTAGAGCTCTTCAAGGTCTTATATTCTCCTTAGTTTTTTGCACATCTGTAGCTTTAATTACAGCAAAAGTAGATAAAGATGCAAGAGCTGCTTTTTTAGCTGCTGCAACATCTGCAGTTTATGCAGGTCTATCCCTATCCCCAATTCTTGCTGGTATTCTTACTGATAATTTAGGTTGGACATCCCTTTTTTATCTAACCTTCATAGGCCATATCACAAGCTTTTTCTTAATTAAAAAAGTAAGTAAAGATCTAGCTGTAACTTCTGATCTAGCTATCTCAAAAATATTTTTAAGCTTTATAGCAGGTGCTTTATTCTTATACTCTTTATCTATAATTAATACAGATAAATATGCATACATATACCTTATAATCTCTATTTTATTAATAGCTTTGTATATATTTATGGAAAATAATGCTAAAGTTCATCTTTTAGATTTACACATCTTTCAAAATAAAACTCTAAACTATGCTCTTTTAGCTTCTTTCTTTAACTATATGTCAAACTTTGCTTTAACTTTACTTATTGCAATGCACCTTGAACTTGTTCAAAAACTAAATGCAACTACAACAGGTCTAATCTTAATAGTACAACCTATTTTTATGACTATATTCTCCATATCAACAGCTAAACTTACTAAAAAATTTGGTGCAAATAATTTATGCATTGCAGGTATGGCTATAATTTCTGTTGCTCTCTATCTTTTAACTACTTTAAAAATAAACTCTCCTTTATATATAGTATATATAACTCAAGTAATAGCAGGTATTGGTTTTGGAATTTTCTCAGCTCCTAATACTAATATTGTTATGAGTGTGGTTAAAAAAGAGTTTTTAGCATCAGCATCGGCTCTGCAAGCTCTTGCTAGAAATACAGGTATGGCTATTTGTATGGCTATAGTTACAACTATATTAAACTCATTTATTAAAGTAAAAGATACAAATCCTCTTTATGTACATGAACTATCTGAAAGTATCTCTCTTTGTTTTCATATTTCAACTTTTTTATGCTTAATAGGCTTATTTTTCGCAATTGTAACTAAACTTAACTACAAGGTTTAATTAAAAATTATTATGCCATACTAAAAAATCAAATTTTCATTTGAAAATTTTTAAAATTTTCTGTAAATTTATTTCTTAATTAACATCATAAATGATGAAATATGAAACTATGTCACAAAATTATATATTAATTTTGTCTAAAATAGTTATAATGTAATTAAGGTATTAGGTATAGATCTATGAGCATAATTGAAAAAATTAATGCCCCAGGACAAAAACTTTCAAAGTCTGATCAAAGACTTTTAGAGTATATAAGGAAAAATGGCTTAAATGCCTGCTCTGCGGCTATCTCTGAAATTGCAAAAAGTTGTGATGTCTCTCATGCAACTGTAACTCGCTTTGCTAGAAAGTTTGGTTATGACTCTCTACGTTCTTTTAAAATAGATCTAGCAAAAGAAATTGGTTCTGATGAACATCAAGGTGGTTTATTATCATCTACCATATCTAAAGAAGAATGCTGTGAAGAAACAGCTCATAAGCTATTACAAATAAACTTAGCAACATTAAAACAAACTTTTAAAGATATTGATTTTAAAGTTATTGATGATGTTGCTAAAGCATTGATAAAAGCAAACAGAGTATTCTTTTTTGGTATGGGTAACTCAGGTTTTGCAGCTCTTGACTCTGCTTATAAGTTTACAAGAATTGGTATTGACTCACGTGCTATTACAGATGGTCATGATATTCAAATTCATGCATCACTAATAAGACCTGATGATATCTTAATAGCTTTTTCAAATTCTGGTTCTACAAAAGAAATTATTCATGCAGCAAGAATAGGCCTTAAAAATAATGCTAAGGTCGTTGCAATTACATCTCAAGGTTCATCAAATCTAGCTGAAATTGCTAGTGTTTCTATTACTTATGCAATAAGAGAATCAATTATTGAGTCTGGATCTATTAACTCAAAATTAGCTATATTCTACATAGTTGATCTTCTTTTTGCTGAAGTAGTTAAGATTTTAGGTAATAAAGCTGTTGAAATGAAACAAAAGACAGTTATGGCCCTTAATTTATAAACTTTTGGAGTTTAAAAATGCGTATTTATAAAGTTAAAGATTACAATGAGTTAAGCAGAAAAGCTGCTAATATTATATCAGCTCAAGTTATCTCAAAGCCAGATTGCGTTTTAGGTTTAGCAACTGGTTCTAGCCCTATTGGTACTTACAAACAATTAATTGAATGGTACAAAAAAGGTGATCTAGATTTTAAAGAGACAAAGAGCGTAAACCTAGATGAGTACAGAGGTTTAGGTATTGAAAGTGATCAAAGCTATGTTTACTTTATGAATGAAAATCTATTTAAACATATAAATATCGATCCTAAAAACATCAATATTCCTAACGGTAAGAAAGAAGATGCTATTGAAGAATGCAAACGCTATGATGATCTAATTGATAGTCTTGGTGGTATTGATATTCAATTATTAGGTATTGGTAGAAATGGTCACATTGGTTTTAATGAACCAGATACATCTTTCATCAAAGAAACTCACTGTGTTAAATTAACAGAGAGCACAATTGAAGCTAATAAGAGATTCTTTGCATCTGTTGATGATGTACCACGTGAAGCTTATACAATGGGTATTGGTGCTATTATGAAGGCTAAGACTGTATTATTAATTGCATCAGGTAAAGATAAAGCTGAAGCTATTAAAAACTCATTCTTCGGTCCAATTACTCCAAATGTTCCTGCATCTATTTTACAATTACACCCAAATGTTATTGTTGTAGCTGATGAAGATGCTCTATCTTTAGTTTAGTAAA